>CALLYA010000567.1 GCA_937875495.1 uncultured Verrucomicrobiota bacterium | reverse complement strand
TTTTCAACAACTGCCTTGGTCAACTGAATCGGTATCACTGAAAAAACCCCAAAAAGTCTGGATCAGAGCATTGCCCCCACCCACTCCCATCACCAGGTCGGAGACGCCTTGGCGCCTTTGCGCCTCTGCGCGAGATTCTCCGGTTCCGGATGGGGCTGCTTCTGCCTTTCGGACAGCCTCCAGCTCCCCCGGGATTTGGCGTTCCCGCCAATTGGTTGCATCTTCAACAGAGTCACAATCGCTTGAATACAGGACGGAGAGCCCACCTACGATGAATCCCTTTCAACCGTCGCATCCCAATGCCCAACCGGCTCAGCCCGATCAGTTCAAGGACCTGCAGGCAACCCACCTGCTCTGCCCCAAATGCCGCCAGGCAACACCCACCAGGGAACACCTGCTCCTGGTCCTGCCCCACGGTGCCCTTTACGAATACCGCTGCACCGTCTGCAATACCTCCGTGGGAACACGGGAGGCCAACCAGTAATTTGGACATCACCGCCGAGCGCCCGGCTCCGGCATGAGCACAAATTCCGCCCGTCCGTGGCAGTCCAGCTCGGATAGGACCTCCCGAACCTCTGCCGGCGTCACCCGCTCGACCTCGTCGACAGCGTCCTCCAGAGGCTGCAAGATCCCCCTGTACTCCCACGCCCCCGCAAGTTGAGTGAGCCGGTCGAGCGGAGTCTCCCCCTGCAAACAGAGCGCCGAAACAGCCTTCCGCTTCATCCGCTCCAGCTCATCCTCCGTGACGCCTTCGCGGACAAATCGATCCCAGTGGTCGCCGATCAGAGCACGCACCTCCGTCGCCCGGTCCAACGTGCACTGGAATGAGCCGCCAAAATACCCGAAGCCGTCCTCCTCGACGTGGTAGCTCCCACACGACAACGCCAGCCCCGGCCGGAGGACGTCCCAATCCAACCGCGAACCACGCCCTCCACCCAGCACCATCGCGGCCAAACCCGCCGCCACATGCCTGGGATCCATGGGCGGGAATCCGGGCGCCATCCACCCGCCGTAGACATGCTGGAATCGATTGCTCTCCTCCTGCCAAACCCCGGTCCCCGGCTCCGGTGCGGTCGTGTCCCGCCCCGCATCACCGCGAATCCAAGACGCTGTCAGTTTCTCCACCTGTTCCAGGACCCGTTCCCACTCAAAACGCCCGGTCACAACCAGTCGTATCCCCTCCGCCCGATAGCGACGTTGGTGATAGGCCCGCATCTGATCCACCGTCATCGCCGAAATCGATTCGACCGTTCCCAAAACATTGTTGCCCAGCGGATGCCCCCCGAAAAAGACGCTCCGGAGCCGATCCGAAACCTGAAATCCCGGCCGGTCCTCGTACAGCGCGATCTCCTCCAGGATCACCTTTCGCTCCATCTCAAACTCGTCCGAACATAACGCCGGCTGTAACAGATTGCCCAGCAGCTCCATCAACCGTACCTGGAACTCCGGCAGGACACATCCATAGAAGACCGTTTGCTCCTCCGAGGTGAAGGCGTTGTATTGCGCCCCGATCTCGTCAAACTCACGATTGATGTCCAAGGCGGATCTGTCGGCGGATCCCTTGAAGACCATATGCTCGAGAAAATGACTGACCCCCGCCTCGTCCCGACGCTCGTCCCGAGATCCGGTCCGGACAAAAAAACCGGCCGCCACGGAGAGTGCGGCGGCATCGTACTCGCCGATCACTAGCAGGCCGTTGCCCAATCGATGCATCAAGATCTGCCGACTCATTGTTCCACCTCCGCTCCAGGCCCTGAGCCATCTTGCTCGGGCCCGATCTGCACCGTGGTGAACGGCCCCGCCGGGTGCGCTTCCAGCGCGGCATTGACGTCGGCGACACTCAACCTCCGATAGCATTCGTAGACCTCAGTTAGGGAACGTACCCGCCCCAACGACCGCATGTCAGCAACCATCCTGCCGGTCCGTGCCAAACTCGATTCTTGGTCCATCATCAATGAGGAGAGAATTCCCGTACGAGCACGCTCCAGCTCCGCCTCCGTGATCCCTTCACGCATCCGCAACAGCTCCGCCTTCAATACGGCTTCGGTCTCCAAGGCCCGCTGAGGAGTGGTCCCCGCATAGCAGAGCATCACGCCCTCGCCCGGGAGCGTGACGAGACTGGCATGCACCGAGTAGACCACCCCCCGCCGTTCCCGCACCTCCGTGAAGAGCCGACTGCTCATTCCTCCGGAGAGGACGGCCGCGCCCAGCCGCAATGGATAGAATTGGGGATGAACCAGGCCCACGCTCGGATAGCCGACGGCGATCTGTTGCTGTGCCGTCTCCTGCACAAGCATCTGCGCATACTCCTGCCGACGAATCTCCACCGGTGCGGGACGGGGCGGAACCCCTTGCCAATCTCCGAATAACTCCTCCACCAATCCAACCAGCACGCCCCAGTCGAAGGCACCCGCAACCGCAATCAAGGCACCATGCGGTTGAAACCGCCGGCCATACTCCCGCTCCAGATCCGCACAGGAGATCCGCGACACCGTCTCCTCAACACCCAGCGGGGAACGTCCATGGGCGCTCGTAATCAAGGCACGACGCAACTCCACCATCACCTTGCGCGCCGGCCGATCGTTGAGTGAGGCCAGTGCCTGCATGGCTAGTGCACGCTCCGACTCCAATTCCTCAGGCTCAAACAGCGGGGCCCTGAGGATCTCCGCATATAGCCGTAGGGCCGAAGCGAGCTCCGATGCCGGCAGCGCACCGCTGAATTGCACCGTCTCGGAACGGACCGCCTCCCCCCGATGCAGTCCGAGTGATTCTAGACTGTTGGATAATTCGCGCGGGGCGCGTCTGCGGGTCTGTCGCATCATCATCCCCGCCAACAGCCCCGTCACCCCAAGCCGATCCTCCGGCTCGGTTACGTACCCGGCCGGAATCGCGATGCAGAAAGAGGCTACCGGACGACCCTCCATGAGGTCACCCAACAGGGTGATCCCATTCCCGCATTCATGTTGTGCAATGGTATGATCCATACGTTTCCAATCTACGGCATGTCTCAGTCCCCGGTTGGGCAGACAACCACCCTCCATGATCCCTGACCGGGCCGCAAACCAATCCGCTACGCTTCCCACACCTCAAGACGCCGACCCAACCAACTTGAACGCACACCTCAGGAACACAGAAAGTTTGTCCTCAGGTCCGCAATCGCGATATATTGCACATTCCGCATCACCGGAGCGAGGCCAACGCCCCGCCGGCAGAGAGAGTCATCTCCATCCCAATCACGCAAGAGAGAGAAGTTTTGACCATGGCGGACATGCTGGTTCACCTGAAGGACCTTCCGTCTGTAGACGAGGAGGAACGGGCCCTGCGAAAAGATGGTTTTATCATTCGCAATATTCAGCCCTGGGAACGATTCCTGCTCGAAAAGTTCGCGGCTCAGCACTTCAGTCAAAACTGGGCCGATGAGGTGATGATGGCCTTTTCCCACCAACCCGTGACCTGCTGGATCGCGACCTGGGCCAGCCCGCGCGCCATCGTCGGCATGGCCGCCTACGAATGCACGCGTCGCAATTTTTTCGGCCCCATGGGCGTGCGGGAAGACGTCCGCGGCATGGGTATCGGTAAGGTTCTCCTGATCCGCGGACTCGAAGGTCTGCGGTCCCTCGGCTATGAATACGCCATCATCGGAGGCGTCGGCCCGGTCTCCTTCTACGAGAAACTCGTCGGCGCATCCATCATCCCCGGGAGCGACCCCGGAATCTATACCGACCTCCTCCCTCGCGTCGGCCAGGAGACCGAGGAGGCCGAAAATGAGTCCTCACCCGAGGACGAATGATCCGCACCCCGATCTTGCTTCGCCATTGAACTTTTGGGACGACCTCGAGCCCGGCCCAGAAACGTACACGTACACAGCGAAGCGGTACACGTTCACGTACACGATGAGGTGGCGTGTACGTTTACGTGTACGAGTACGTGGGGTTGCCGATCCGTCCGATCCGTCCGATCCGTGTTG
>CALLYA010000566.1 GCA_937875495.1 uncultured Verrucomicrobiota bacterium | reverse complement strand
CCTCTGCGCCCTCTGCGATCTCTGCGGGATACCTCCCCATCCGAATCCGGAGACCCTTTCAGTCACCCTCAAGCTACCAAATCAAAGGCCGGCCTTCCGTGTCCAGTCCCGGTTTCGTGTCGCCACCCATTTTCTCAACCATCAAAGCCCTTTCGGCGGATGCAGAGACTGCGTGGAATCCTGCGCAGGGAGTAGGCTTGACGAGCTGTGGCTGCCCCCCCACTGTCCCAGCATACTTTCAAAGGTAAACCCCCCGACCTAAACCCGCTTACATTAACCGAATAATCGCCATTGCATCCGAGCCAGGCCAAGTCGTACAGTTTGGTCCGTCTTCAACCTTCAGGAATGATCGAAATCCGGATTCGATTAAAAGGAATTCAAGCAATAGCCGATTCAGGCGGAATTACCCCATGCAAGTTCTGCATCTCACCTTTTGGGATCACTCGTTTTGGCTTTGGGCCGAGGATAGCGAACGAACCGCTGATTGCAAAGCCATTCCAGGACCTGCCCCCGATGCCCCCTATCATCACCCCTTTTCCTCACCTCCCGGTGATCTCCAGGAAACACTTGAACTCCTTCCGGTCACCCGCGCGGAAGAAAACTCGGACACCATCTGCATCCGTATCCCCGCCTGCCTCAATATCCCGTTTGCCTCACACCCGATCCTGACGCCGCCGATCGATGTCCGCCGCAAACCGATCCTGACCACCTTCGAGGTCGATGCCTACCGGCTTTCCATGGAGAGTGTGCTCGAACTGGTGGCGACCTCCTCCCACACCATCCCTATCCAACCCGGCCTCCTCGTCGGCCAGGAATTCGACTGGACCTACCGCCTCCTCCGCCTTGCCGCCGATCTGGCGATCCAACAGTCCGTGTTGCCCACCCTCGTCAAGGCCGGCCCAAGGGTCTGGCAAGCCCGCTGGACCCCGATCCTGCTCGAGGATACACAGGCACACTGCCAACAGTTGGCCGCCTGCCTGCCCCAAATCCTGCGCTGCGCAACCGCGCCCAAACACCAGGAGGCATTGGCCATCGCCCCCGGACGCTTCGTCCATTCCCTCCTGGATCACTGCGCCGATTGGTTCATGCGAATCGGACCCGAGGACGAGCCCGGGGAACCTCCCGCCACGCCCCACGAGGGTTGGGTCCAAGCCCTGGAATCCGCCGACCCCAGCGTTCCTTGGCAAAATCAGTCCGATCTGGAACAACTCGCCCAACAGATCGAGTCGTGGCGTCGGCCGGCCGATCTACAGTCACGTGCCCCCTTTCGCATCCGGTTCCACCTCGAGGAGCCCGAGGATCCCGACCCGGACGGCCCAGCCGCTTTCGCAACCGATCAACCATGGAACGTGCGCTGCCTCCTTCAGTCCAAAGAGGACCCCTCCATTCAAGCCCCCATCGGAGAGCTCCTCGCCTCGAGTCGGAAGGCCACCCAACTCTTTTCCGCGGATCCCTTGGAGTACTTGCTCTTCAGCATGGGCCAGATCGCCGGGTTCTTCCCACAACTGAAGGCACGCCTGGACAAGGGCATCCCTGAATCCATTCCCCTGGATACCCGCGGCGCCTATCAGTTCCTCCAGGAAATCGCTCCCGCACTCCAGGCCTCCGGCTTTGGAGTCGTCCTGCCCAACTGGTGGCGACATAAAAGGAACCGATCCGGCATCGGCCTGGGCTTGTCCACAAAGGACGCCCTCTCCCACGACGAGTTCTCCATTCACAACCTGTTTCAGTGCCAATTCCATGTCACCAGCCATGGCACCCCGCTCAGCCTCGCGGACCTCGAGGGCATCGCACGACTCAAGCTCCCGCTCGTACGCATGCGGGGCATGTGGGTGGAAGTCGATCAGGCACAGATCCAAAAGGCCATCGCGCTCCTCCGGGAAAAGGGCGAACCCGCCTTGGCACTCAGGGGAACACAGCTCCTTCGAATCGGCCTGGGCGCCGACCAACTCGTCCATGGTCTGCCGGTCCAGGAGTTGCACGCCGACGGATGGCTCCAAGAGTTGCTCGATGAATTGAAATCGGAACCGGGCCAACACCTACTCACTCCTCCCAAGGGACTGAAAGGCACCCTTCGCCCCTATCAGGTCCGCGGCTATTCCTGGCTCGCGTTCCTGAAGAGATGGGGCCTGGGTGCTTGCCTTGCAGACGATATGGGCCTCGGCAAAACCATCCAGACCCTCGCCCTGCTGGAGGCCGATCGGAGGCATACCTCAAACCGTCCTACACTCCTGGTATGTCCGACCAGCGTTGTATTCAATTGGAAGAAAGAGGCGGAACGCTTCACCCCGAAATTGAAGATCGATATCCATCACGGCCCTGATCGCATGCGCAATGGGAGTTTCGCACGGTGGGCCCAGAACAAGGACCTGATTATCACGTCGTTCGGCCTGCTCCACCGGGACCAGCCCACACTCGAATCGGTGAAGTGGGCGGGGATTGTCGTCGACGAAGCCCAGAACATCAAAAACCGCGAGACCAAACAGACCCAGGCCATCAAGCAACTCAACGCCGATTTCAGAATCGCGCTCACCGGTACCCCCGTCGAAAACCATATCGGTGAGTTGTGGTCCATCATGGACTTCCTCAACCCCGACCTCCTCGGCTCACACAAGGAGTTCAAAGAGCGATTCCAAATCCCGGTTCAAATGTTCCAGGACCCCATCGCCACGGAACGTCTTCGCGGCATCGTCAGCCCCTTCGTCATGCGCAGGGTCAAGACCGATCGGTCCATCATCTCCGACCTCCCCGAAAAGCTGGAAATGAAGGACTACTGCCGCCTGACCAAGGAACAGGCCTCCCTCTATGCATCCGTCCTGAAAGATGTCGAAGAGTCGCTCATGGAGTCCCAGGGCATCCAGCGCCAAGGCCTGATCCTCGCCACCCTGACCCGCCTCAAACAGATCTGCAATCACCCCGCTCACTTCCTCGCCGATCAGTCCAAGATCGATGGTCGCTCCGGCAAACTCATCCGACTCCAGGAGATGGTTCAGGAATTTCAAGAGGAAGGCGATCAGGCCCTGATCTTCACCCAGTACAAGGAAATGGGGGACCTCCTCGTCCAACACTTCCAGGAGACCCTCGGATGTGCCGTGCCCTTCCTCCACGGCAGCCTCCCCCGAAACAAACGCACCGAACTCATCGAACAGTTCCAGAATCCATCACAGCACACCCCGATCTTCGTCCTCAGTCTCAAGGCCGGCGGCACCGGCATTAATCTCACCCGTGCCAATCGTGTCGTGCACTTCGATCGTTGGTGGAATCCGGCCGTCGAAAACCAAGCCACCGACCGCGCTTTCCGAATCGGACAGACCCAACGGGTCATGGTCCATAAGTTTATCTGCGCAGGAACCATGGAGGAACGTATCGACCAGATGATCGATCGAAAGGCGGAGCTCGCCGCGCAGGTCGTGCAATCAGGAGAACGTTGGATCTCTGAACTCTCCAACCAAGAACTACAATCACTCTGGGCCCTGGACCCCGAAGCCGTCGGAGATTGACCATGTCCCCACACCGTTCCCGCCGCCCATCCCGTCCCAAACAGCGGCCCTCCTCACCCAGATCCTTTTGGTCCGAACAGGATTCCCCATTCTCGTTCTACCCCGTCGCGAAACCGATAGAGGTCAAGGCCGGCATCAAAGCACAATCCACTCGGGGCGAGTTCGCCTCGCAGTGGTGGGGAAAGAAATGGATCCAGGCCATTGAACAGATGCCGGTCGGGAGCCGCCTCCAAAGAGGACGGAACTACGCACGCAAGGGACAGGTCACAGACCTGACCATTGAACCGGGCAATATCTTCGCCTCCGTACAAGGGACTCGACAACAACCCTATAGGATCAATATCCAACTGCCGGTTATCTCCCGCACGCAATGGGACGCGATCATCGATCGCATCGCACAGAAGCCGGCCCTGGCCATCGGCCTCATCAGCGGAGTGCTCTCCATCGAAATCCAGGAGATTTGTACGGAACTCGCCCAGCCGCTCCTCCCCCAGAACGACCAGGAACTCGTCACCAATTGCTCCTGCCCCGACTGGGCCAACCCATGCAAGCATATCGCAGCGGTGTTCTACCTTGTCGCCGAAGCCCTGGATCATGACCCATTCCTGCTTCTTCAACTCAGAGGGATCAACAAGGTCGACTTCATCGATCGGTTAAAAAGCACACTCCAGCCGATCGAGCAGGTCAGCTACCAGCCGGACGAACCCAACGACAAAAACCCCGAGGATGACGTCACCCTGCTGCCCCGCAATCCCGAGATCTTCTGGGCTACTTCGTTGCTGCCCCCACCCAAACCCCTCGGCGAACGGCCCATCGTTCCGGCAACCCAGATCAAAAAACTGGGCGCAATCCCCTTCTGGCGCTCGGAGCAGTCCCTCCTTCAGGCAATGGAGTATCTCTACGATATAGGATCCATGACCGCACAGGATCGCCTCAACGAATTCGCAACCCAACCAGCCCTTAGAGAACAGCAGGATTTCACCACCGCCGTCGAGGCAGCCCCGGCCCCCGATGAAAAGCCCCCTCCTCATGGCCGACCCGGGAGACGACGGTCATGATCCTCCGCAAACCCACCGGCCTGCCCGCCGCCCTGCTCTCCATAGCCCTGCTGCACTGCCCCTCGGCCGCACACGCCGATCATCCCAAGCCACTGAAGATCCCCATCACGCGCGATACCTGGGTCTCCAGCTATTCGAGCGAGGTCAACGGAAACAACGGCGGGGCACAGCGGCTCAAAACCAAAGGGATCCAAGAGCTCTCGCTGCTCGATTTCCCGACCGAAACGCTCCAAGGCCACTGCATCGAATCAGCCACCCTCCACTTCAGGACCGCCTCCGAGGCACCCCAACTCAGGGTCACCACCTCCACCGTGTCCAGCGACTGGACCGAAGGTACCGCGGCAGGGTACGAAGTGCAGACCGGTAGCGCCTCGTTCCGCTGGGCGCGACAAGAAGAACAGCCTTGGGCCGGACCCGGTTCCGATATCACCGCGGTCATCGCCGGCATCGGCCACTCCATCTGGAGCTTTGCCGATGCATCCCCCACCGATTCCAGCGGATGGCAGGCCCTGCCCATCTCCCCCGACGTCATCGCCGCCTGCGTCGCCGGACTCAGCTGCGGGATCGCCCTCATCGATGACGTCGGCAGCGAGTACACACGCGATGGCGACCGCTTCACCTATCACCTCTTCCCCAACCGCTTTCTTTACTCCCGTGAGGCCGGCGACAACAACTCGCCCTACCTGACCATCCAAACCGGCGACCAAGACGCCTCCCCTCCCCACGCCGTCACCCCATTCCACGCCGCCATCGAACAACCCACCCGCGCCCTGCGCGATTGCGCGCCCAGCCTTCGGGAGCGCGGTCTCGTTGCGCTGCGCCCGGGCGCCGAGCGGCTGCAATGGGTTACCCCCCAAGATCAAGGCCCAGCCGGAATCGCCGGCTTCGACCTGCGCTTCGCCCAGTCACCCACGAGCGACTGGGACACAGCGATCCCGGTGCCACGGTACCTCATACCCATCGCCGCCGCGCCCGGAGTGCCGGTCGAGACCATCCTCCCCGATCTCGGCTGGGGAACCGAAGCCAGCATCAGCTTCCTCCTCCGCCCAGTCGATCGCGCCGGCAACCGCGGGCCGATCTCCCGACTCACCACCCGGGTCGCACCCGAGCCGAACCTCCCTGTCCTGCCCTGGCCCTGCGACAGCACCTCATCCGCGGCGGAGCATGCGCAGCCCCTCGAATGCGACGGTCTCACGATCGGGATCGTCGACCTCCTCGATAAGGTCGCCCCCCAATCCGGACGCATCCTGCCCGATGCAACCAAGGACTACCTGCGCGCCAATCACCTGTTCGACACAGGTCGGCGACTCATCCAGCTCCACGCCGCACGCAACGAATTCCTCGGCTTCCAAATCGTGCTGCAAGGCGAATCCCCGCAATTCTCGGCACAATGGATATGGACCGATCCGGGGGTGCTCCCCGCACCCGAGTTCTCCCTGGTCCACCCGGTGCCAACCGCCTCCGAACCCTTCCCCGACCCACTCGTTCCTTGTCCTGCTGTGACCAGCATCCCCCCTCCGAATGCCCCGGAAGGTCAACAGTTCACATCCATCCTCACCGAGCTCTATGTCCCCCATGAAGCGGAATCGGGGCCACATAGCGCCCTCCTGAGACTCACCTCCGGCGAGACCGCGGTCGATATCGAGGTCTCCCTCACGGTCTGGGATTTCACCCTACCCGATTACCTCTCCTTCATCCCCGAGATGAACTGCTACGGCCTGCCCCAAAACGAGCGCGACTACTACCGGCTCGCACACCGGCACCGCACCAACCTCAATCGCCTACCCTACCCGTGGCGTGGGCGAAATATGGATCGTCAGACCGCACCGGATTGGGATGGCACCCGCTTCCATTGGGCCGCCTTCGATCAGCGGTTCGGACCGCTCCTCGACGGATCGGCCTTCGCCGACCTCCCCCGCGCCGGCGTTCCGGTCGACACCTTCTACCTCCCGCTCAATGAGGATTGGCCGGTCGATATCGAAACCGGGTTCCTCGGTGGGTATTGGGCCGATATCGCCCTCTCCGCCCCGTATCGGGCCGAGTGGATCACCGCCGCCCGCGCCTTCGCAGAGCACCTCTCCGCACAGGAATGGTCCCACCCCGTCTTCCAATTCTATCTGAACAACAAGGTCTATCACAAAGACACCGACTGGCGGCGATCCAGCGCACCCTGGATCTTCGATGAACCGGTCAATACACAGGACTTTTGGGCACTGCGCTGGTTCGGTACCGCCTTCCAAGAGGCGACTCAGGCGATCCCATCCCACACACAACTCGCCTTTCGTTGCGATATCTCCCGGCCCGAATGGCAACGCAACCTCCTGGACGGCCTCCTTCAAGTCCATGTCTGCGGCGGCGCCTTTTATCAATACGCCGATCGGGTCCTCGAACAGAGGCATCGCGATGGCCAAATGGTCTTCCTCTACGGAACCAGCAACCCGATCGATCAACCCAATACCCAACCGGCCGCGTGGTGCATCGACACATGGGCGAGAGGCCTCGACGGCGTGCTCCCCTGGCAGACCATCGGAAACGATGACTCCTGGAAGACAGGCGATGAACTCGCCCTCTTCTATCCAGGCAAACCAGCCGGGCAAACCGAACCGGTGCCCTCCATTCGACTGAAGGCATTCCTGCGCGGCCAACAAGATACCGAATACTGTACCCTCCTGCAGGAAACCCTCGATCTCCCACGCTGGGTCATCGGCGACCTCGTGCGCACCGAGCTGGGACTCACCCCGCGGTTTTCCACCCAGGGCGCCGATGACGCCGGCGGGGTACACTTCAACCAGCTGACACCCGCCCAGCTCGCCACACTCAGGATTCGTATCGGGCAACTCCTGGATCGTGCATCGCCGCCGGTTCAACGCAAATTGGTCGACCTCCACCCCTACCGAAACACAACACCCCAATCCCTTTTCATCGATTCCGCTCAGCGCCGGATTGAATACCTCGGGCGGTAGCACCGGTCGGAGCCGACCCGTCCATAACCCCTCCGCAAACGCGAAGGAGCGCCCCCTATGCGAACCACCCCAGTCCTTCCCATCACGGCCATCCTGACCCTCCTCATCTTCTCCCTTGAGAGTGCCCAGGCCGTCACCCCCAATCCAGATAACCAGAACCAAGGCTCCGAAGCGGTGACCGCGGATTGGCTCGTCGAAAAAATTGAGCGGCCCGTCACCCTCACGCCTGTTCCGGAACGTCAGGAGCTGGTGCTGGAAAATGGCCTGATCCGTCGGACCTGGCGACTGGAGCCGAACGCCGCAACCGTGGGATTCGACCTCCTGACCACCAACACCACCTACCTGCGCGGGGTCAAGCCAGAGGCCATCCTCACCATCAACGGCAAGCGATTGACGATCGGCGGATTGATCGGGCAACCCGACTACGCCTACCTCCGTCCAGATTGGATCGGTCAGTTGGAGAACGATCCGGCCAGCTTCCAGTTCCAACGATGGGAAACCGGCCCCACCCAAGCCCCGTTCGAATGGGCACAGGTCCGCCATCATGCCGTCGACGCACAATGGCCGCCGCCAGGTCGAGGCGTCACCCTCCTCTTCACACCCTCCAAACAACACCCCGAACTCGCCGGCCTCAAGGTCGAGATCCATTATGAGATGTATCAGGGCATCCCCCTCATCGGCAAATGGTTCACCCTCTACAACGGCCAGGATCAGCCGATCACCTTGGACGCCTTCGTCGCCGAACAACTCGCCGTCGTCGAGCCCGCATCCCACGTAGAAGTGCCCGACCGTTGGCAGCTTCCCGCCCTCCACATGGAAAGCGATTACAGCTTCCACGGCGACAGCTACTGGAGCGCCAACGAAACCACCCATTGGGTACCCGATCCAGACTACTCCACCCAGGTCAATTACCGGCGCGTCGCACCGGTCATGCTCGAGTCCAAGCCGCCCATTGGACCCGACCTTCTCATCCAGCCGGGCGAGACCTTTACCTCCTTTCGTACATTCACCCTGCTCTTTGATTCCACCGAGCGGGAGCGGCGCGCCCTGGCCCAGCGCAGGATGTACCGCACTCTCGCGCCCTGGGTCACCGAAAACCCAACCCTCATGCACGTCCTCGCCGGCGATCCCGCCGTTATTCGCAACGCCATCGATCAATGCGCCGAAGTCGGCGTGGAAATGGTCATTCTCAGCTTCGGCAGCGGTTTCAACATGGAAAGCGAAGACCCCGCCTACCTGGACCAAATCAAGGCCCTCGCCGACTACGCCCACGCAAAAGGGATCCAGATCGGCGGTTACTCACTCCTCGCAAGCCGCCGGATCAACGACCAGGTCGATGTCATCCATCCCGAGACCGGTACGACAGGCGGCGCGATTTTCGGCAATTCCCCCTGCCTCTGCAGCACTTGGGGCGAGGAGTACTTCCGTAAACTGAAACATTTCATCGAGTACACCGGGATCGATTGCCTCGAACACGATGGCTCCTATCCCGGCGACCTCTGCGCCTCGACCCAGCACGCCGACCATCGCGGACTCCAAGATTCGCAGTGGAAACAGTGGGCCCGCATCCGGGAATTCTACCAGTGGTGCCGCGCACGCGGCGTCTACCTCAATGTCCCCGACTGGTACTTTCTCTCCGGCTCCAATAAGACCGGAATGGGCTATCGCGAAGTCAATTGGTCCCTCCCTCGCGAGCGCCAAATCATCCTGGCCAGACAGAACATCTTCGACGGCACATGGGAAAAGTCACCGACCATGGGCTGGATGTTCGTGCCGTTGGTCCAATACCACGGCGGCGGCGAAGCAGCCACCCTTGAACCGCTCTCCGAACACCTCGATGCCTATGAGGCACACCTGGCACAGAATTTCGGCGCCGGCGTTCAGGCCTGCTACCGCGGTCCCCGGCTGTACGATACCGAGGAGACACGCAAGACCGTGGAGAAATGGGTCCGGTTCTACAAGGAATACCGCGAAATCCTCGATGCCGACCTCATCCACGTGCGCCGCGCCGACGGCCGCGACCTCGACGGCATGCTGCACGTCAACCCCACCGGCGAGCCGAAAGGCCTGGCGGTCATCTTCAATCCACTCGACCAAACCGTCGAAAAAGAGTTGGTTTTGCCCCTCTACTACACCGGCCTCGATCGCCTCGCCAGTGTGCGGATCCAGGGAGGCGATCCCAACATCTATGTCCTGGACCGTAACCACAACATCCGCCTGCCCGTCCGCGTCAAACCACGCTCCATGACCTGGTGCCTCATCAACTGAGCACCGATCCCCCGCCTGCAGGGCGTTGCTTTGCCAAGCTGGCCTCCCCCATCCGGAAAGCCTCCCGCAGAGGACGCGGTGGCGTTTTCGACCTGGCCACGAGGGTGGGTAAGGCCCATGCCCTGATCCATACTTTTTTTTGAGAAGGGATTTTGGGGTTATTCGTTGCCCGCAGACCAAGGCAGTCGCAGAAAGCGGATTCCTTGTCCTCCCTATCCCCCCTCTGCGCCTCTGCGCCTCTGCGCGAGTCCTCCCCATCCGGATCCGGAGAGCCAGAGCCCGCCTGATCAGACGGGCTGTGGCGTGCGCTCCCGCTGCCGCAGCAAAACAAAAAAAAAAGCCCGGGCGGGTTCGCCCGGGCTCTCGTCCTCTGTCAGGCAATGAGCCTGATGAAGTCGATCGTCCCTTAAAATGCCGGGGTCTGACCAGGCATCGCAATGGGATAGAATCCATCCGCGTTCGGCAGGACCGGAGGCTCTGCTGCGAAATCGAATTTCTCAGGCATCAGGTTCGGCCCCTTGGCGACCGCGTCATCCCATTTGATGACCTGGCCGGAGTAGGTCGCCATCCGTCCCAAAACCGCCGTGAACGTACTCGTGGCGCCGATGTATCCCTCGTTGAACTTCTCGTTCGCACGAATGGCGTTCACGAGATCGTAGTGCTCCTGCACATAGGGATTGCCGTGCTTCAGATCGACGTTGCCGGAGCTGACGCGACCGCCACCCTTGGTGCCATGCGCGTACTCATCCACAATGCTCCACGCATTGCCCTGGTGACGGCACTGACTGAAGGTCTTGGTGCCATCCTTGTACGTGAACTCGCAGAAGAAATGGTCGTAGATCTCACCATGCTCTTTGCCCGTGCGGACCTGACGGCCGCCCAGACCATTCGCCTCGACCGGGTGGTCGTCCTTGACCCAGTTGGCAATGTCCAGGTTGTGCACGTGCTGCTCGACAATGTGATCACCACAGAGCCAGACGAAGTAATACCAATTGCGCATCTGGTACTCCATCTCCGTCATGCCCTCTCTGCGCGGGCGCGTCCATACGCCGCCGCCGTTCCAGTAGACGCGCTGATAGAGGATGTCGCCCCATTTGCCGTCCTTGATCTCGCTGATGCCGTTGATGTACCCACCCTGATGGTGCCGCTGAAGGCCCACACCAACCTTGAGACCCTTGGCATCCGCAAGCTTGTTCGTCTCCTGCAGGGAGCGATAGCCGGGAGCGTCCACGCAGCAGGGCTTCTCCATGAAGACATGCTTGCCGGCCTTGATCGCCGCAGCATAGTGGATCGGCCGGAATCCCGGAGGGGTCGCCATGATGACCATGTCGCAATCGCAGGCAATGGCCTTCTCATAGGCGTCAAACCCCCAGAAGACACGGTCTTCAGGAAGATCGACCCGGTCGGCCTTGTCCTTGCGCAAACGGTCCGCGGTGTTCTTGGCGTTGTCTTCAAAGGCATCCGCGACGGCAATGATCTTCGTGCCCTCGCAGCCGTTCAGGTTGTCATACGCTGCGCCCGTTCCACGGCCACCACATCCGATCAAAGCGATCTTCAGGGTGTCCGAAGCCGCGGCATGCGCTCCCTCATTGACACTCAACAGGGCTGTGCCCGCTGCGGCCAAGGAGGAGGCCTTCAAAAAATCACGACGTGAAGTATTCTGCATAATCAGCCTCTTTTCATCCTCTCGGTTCCCATCACTCATAAAACTCCGGATCGCGCGCTGCACGGCGTCCCGACCAGATCGGTCGAGCATCCAAGGTTCTATTGAGGACAATTTTGGGCGCATTCTATCAGGAACCGATGGCTGATCCAGCAAAAATTATCCGAATTGCTATTTTGCCCGGATACACGCCCCACACACCAGACAGGGGAAGGAGGTCAGACGCCCGTTGCGGCTGGAGCTTGGGCTTAAGAGGATGAGCAATCGAGCGGTGGGGCGGTG
>CALLYA010000565.1 GCA_937875495.1 uncultured Verrucomicrobiota bacterium | reverse complement strand
CAAAGCACGCATTCCCGAAGAGTTTAAGCCACAGAGATCACCGAGGACACAGAGGGGAGACGCAAGCCCTTTCCTAATCTGAGAGCAACCTGGCTCAGGCGAGGGCTGCCTCGATGGCATCAGGGAGCATCTCTTTGTGAACTCTGTGCCCTCTGTGGCTATTGATCGTATCATGGAATGGGGACCCTCAAAAAGCTGCCTGGAAACCGCTTTGGGCTTGATCCCGAGCGAGGGCTATGGGCTTACTATAGGCATGGCTCCAGAACCCGGGTCTCATGGGAATCACCGAATGCTTTTCACTCGAATAATTTTGGCGGAAACACAATGGCTGAGGAGCATCGCCGTACTCGGTGTGCTCCTTCTGAATACGGACGGCCTGATTGCCAGGGAGTTTCAAATCGCCTTTCTATCCGACGAACCTTCGCTGGAGGAAATGGGCCCGCACGACCGCGCTGCATGGCAGATGGCCGCGGAACTGGGGGAGGCGGAACTCCTCACACGCCAGAACGATGGATCTTTCGCTGACGCATCGGGCAACAAGCTGAGTATGAGCCAGTTCGATGTCGTTTGGTATCATCAAGGCGATGCCATCGAGCGGAACCAAATGTATCAAGGGCAGAGCCTGGCTGAAATCCGAAGGTTCGTGGAGAGCGGACGCGGCCTGCTGCTTTCCGGTGGCGCGTTGGCTATGGTCGACCAGCTCAGACTCGAAACACAGATACGCCCTCAGCGCCACCAATTAGAACACTGGCGTGACCCCGCCGGCATGGTGACCGTCGAAAAGAAGCACCCCGCATTCGAAGGGCTGGAGAACGATGGGGAAATCGTATGGCTCAGCCAAGGAGGGTGCCCAGCAGTGGCCGACTTCTATTGGGGTGGCCCCGCCGAGGGCATGATCCTGGCCAAGACACCCTCAGGCCCGGAAAATCCTCTGGTCGAATACGTCTTGGGTGAGGGCCGCGTGATTGTTTTTGGCTGGCACTGGCCCGACTACGCCGACCCTGAAAACCCTCATCGCAGCAACCTGACGCGCCTGACATCGAATCTGTTGGCCTACCTGGCGGACAAACAGGCATGGCAACCCTTCGTCATTCGCTCGCAATACCCACCCGTGGCCCACCCGGACGAGCCAGGCATCTCGCAACAGCGCTGGCAGGCGTTGGAAATGGCCATCAACGATCTGTCGGATACATTTCCTGAGCAATACCAGAAGGGGTCCGTTTTCCTGGATCGCCTGCAAATGCTTCGGGCCCAGCACGACCTTCTCTCGACAGCCTCTGAACCAGCCGCATATGTCACCATCGAAGCGCAGTTCGAAGCTTTGCAAAAGCAGGCATTGCTGGCCAACCCCCTCATCAACTTCGACCGAGTATTGATGATACGGCGGCGCGCTGATCAGCTGGGCCTGCCAACCAACTACAACAGCAATCCAGAACTTTCACCGACCGGCTACGACAACACCCTCGTCGCACTCTCACTCGCTCAACCAGAGGGTCCGCTGGAGACCATCTTCAAACCAGACGGCGATCGATTCATTGGCGACCTCGATCTGCATTACGATGCGGATCGGTTGCTGTTGTCGATACCGAACGAAGTCGGTCGCTGGGGCGTTGCCGAGTACCACCTGGACAAGGGTCAGTTGACCCCACTGCCCTTGATCGAAGAACCAGACATCCACAACTACGATGCTTGCTATCTACCTGACGGAGGCATGATCTTCACATCGACAGCACCGTTCATCGGGGTTCCCTGTGTAGGCGGTCAATCGATGGTGGCAAACCTCTACCTACGAAGGCACGATGGCCGTATTCGCCGTCTGACAAACGATCAAGATCACAACTGGTGCCCCACAGTCCTCAATAACGGACGGATCCTATACCAACGTTGGGAGTACGCCGACATCGCGCACGCGTTCATGCGGTTGCTTTTTCACGCCAACCCAGACGGCACCCAACAGATGGAGTACTATGGCAGCAACTCCTTCTGGCCCACAGCCATGTTTTACGCCCGACCGGTCCCGAATCATCCGACCAAGGTAGTAGCCGTGGTTGGTGGTCATCATGATCTGCCGCGTCAGGGTGATCTGGTCATCTTCGATCCCGGCAAAGGGCGCCACGAGGCAAGCGGCGCCGTACAACGCATACCGGGTTTCGGTGCAAACATCGAACCGGTCATCCTGGACGGCCTGGCCGCCGGCCGCTGGCCGCTGTTTCTGCATCCCTACCCGCTCAGCGAGAAATACTTTCTTGTATCTTGCAAGCCCACACAGAGATCACTGTGGGGCGTCTACCTGGTGGATATATTCGACAACTTTGTGTTGCTATACGAAGAACCGGGCTGGGCAATGCTCGAACCGATACCGCTGCGAAGGACTCAGCGCCAACCCCTGCTGCCCGACATCGTCCAGCCGGACCAGCAGGAAGCCACCGCGCTCCTCGTAGACGTATATCAGGGGCCAGGGTTACAGGGCGTCCCGCGAGGAACAGTCAAGTCCCTTCGACTATCCAGCTATGAATTCACCTTCCACGGCTTCGGCGGGGAACCAGACCGCGTCGGCCTCGACGGTCCATGGGATGTGAGACGAATCCTCGGAACTGTGCCCGTTGAATCCGATGGATCCGCTCTCTTTCGTATCCCGGCCTGCACTCCCGTTGCAATCCAACCGCTGGATGCCGAAGGCAAGGCCTTGGCCCTGATGCGCAGCTGGTTCACGGCCATGCCCGGCGAAGTGGTATCCTGTGTTGGGTGTCACGAGCCGCAGAATTCCGCACCACCGGCCGAGTTAAAGCCCCAAGCGTTGTCGCGTGACCCTTCGGCAATCAAACCGTGGTACGGTCCGCCACGCGGATTCTCATTCGTGCGGGAAGTCCAACCGGTATTGGACGCTTATTGCATCCGATGTCACAGCGGACAACCTTTGGACAACGGGCAAACGCCATTCGATCTGACCAATCGGCCTGCCGAGCAGATCCCGTCTGCCTTCCAGATGTACTTCCCCCCGTCTTATATGGCGCTGCGTCGGTTCGTCCATACGCCCACGCTGGAGAGTGACGCACACTTGCTGCCCCCACGGGCATTTCACGCGGATACGAGTAAACTGATACAGATCCTGCGTGACGGACATTACGGCGTCCGTCTTAATGAAGAGGCTTGGGACCGACTGATCACCTGGATCGACCTCAATGCTCCGGCCCACGGAACCTGGAACGAAGTCGTGGGCCACATTCCCGCCAAGGCCAAGTTGGTCGCCCCTGGTGCGGCACGGCGACGCGAATTGCACCGCCGCTACACAGGCATCGACGAAGACCCCGAAGCCGTCTATCCAGCCCCCGTTCTAAGGGATACTCTCAACACAGGCATCGTCGCATCACTCCAGCCTGCAATCCCACAAGAAACAACAAAAATCGCGAAAACGGGATCGCAAAACCAGATAGAGTCCAGGCGTATTGCATTGGATGATGATATTAACCTGGACCTCGTACGAATACCTCCCGGCCAGTTTGTTATGGGCAGCGATCAGGGATACAGCAACGAAGCGCCGGCTCATCAGGTTGTCATTGGGAATGCCTTTTGGATGGGTCGCTTCGAGATCACCAATCGCCAGTACGCTTGTTTCGATCCGCAGCACCACAGCGGACTGGAAACCGGCGAGGCGTACCAGTTCGGTGACGACGAGCGAGGTCACGCCCTGTATCGACCTGAGCAACCAGTCGTGCGAGTTTCGTGGCATCAGGCCATGGCCTTTTGCGAGTGGTTGTCAGACAAAACTGGCCTGCGATTCACCCTACCCACGGAAAGCCAGTGGGAGTATGCCTGTCGCAGCGGCAGCACCAGCCCCCTCTGGTACGGTGACCTTGACACGGACTTCAGCGCGACCGCCAATCTTTCCGACGCCACTCATTACACAGTTTACTACCCGCACGTTCCCTCAGCGATCCCACCCTGGCGCCCGGCTGAAACACGCTTTGACGACGGCTGGCGCGTCTCAGCCCCCGTAGGCACGTTTCATCCCAATGCATGGGGCCTCTATGACATGCACGGCAATGTAGCAGAATGGACACGCTCCACCTATCGACTCTATTCATCCAGTTCCGATATAGGACCCGATACCGGTGATCAAGCCAGTGACAGGACGGTGCGCGGAGGTTCCTGGCTGGATCGACCGCGCCGGGCACGCTCGGCGTTTCGACTGCACTACAATTCCACGCAAGCCATACACGATGTCGGCTTCCGTGTGGTGCTTGAAGAGTGAGAACCCAACCCCTCGGGAGCAACCGCCAAGGACTTTTTCCGGCCCCTGCCTATCAACGCCATGCTTGAGCCCGTCCGAAAACCCCATTGGGCGGCAACGAAAGGTCACCGGTGCCGGATGGGGAGGACTCCCGCAGAGAACGCAGAGGGCGCAGAGGTGTATTGAAAGGGGAAGTTGTACCTACATCGGAGCCGTTTTCAGCAACCGCCCCCTCGCAATCGGTCGCCGTTATGCTCAGCCGTAATTGGATATTCGCGGGGGACTTGTTGGCAGTCCAGTTGCTTCTGCCATCCGTTGAGTCACCGATCTCTGAACAATCGACTGGATTGCTTCGTTCATGTTGCGGAGATGGATGGTCTGTGTGAATTCTACAAAGCCGTAGTATACAATGAGCTTCCGGATGAGTTCGTCCGCAAATGAGGAAGAAACTATGGACACCCCATCGAAGTCGAGAATGACCGGTCTCGTTGTTGTCGTCTGGAGGTTAATGACCTCGTTCCTGATCCTGGCTCCTGAGACGCGGGTACGCCGAAGCCCTCGCCCCTCGAATTGCGAAGCGGGGTGGCTGTTCGCTCCAGTGATTTTGTTAGCCCTTCCTTCCATGTCTTTTTCTGGACCACATCATCAAAACTCCTCCCCCAACGAGCAACGCCCACGTCGAAGGCTCGGGCACCGCCCCTGCAAGAATCGGCATGCCAGGGCGTGTGTCGTAAGCATACTCCATGATCCACCCACCGTTGATCCCAAGCTGCGAAACATCAACACGCAACCAGCCGTAGTGTGGCTGACCGTCAATTTGAAACTCCGCTCCCATGTATGCGTTCCGTCCCGTGAACAAACCGAGACAACCCAGGTCGTCTCCAACCAAAATGCAAGAGGAAAAAGTTGAACCAATCTCCGCGCCCGACTGCAGCGTCAGCAATGGATTCCAACCGAACGGATCATAAGCTGCTGATTGTATCTCCTCGCCCATTTCTAACGGAACCGCGTACGTGCTCAAATCGGGCGGGACTCGCTGGGTGGCCAGCACCCGGCTCTCATTCCGTGGCAGGACATCGAACTGTGAGGCTCTAGCCCTGAAAGTCAGGTCAACCGATCCGTTCTGATCGAGGTCCAAATCATAAAGGACCGAACCGCTCAGGGTGAACAATGGAACATCTTCGATGTCCCGATAAACGATTGCGCCCTGTGCCAGCGCATCCAGGCAGAGCAGCAAGACTGCCGCCAGCATGGCCAGAATGCCATGCCCGCGGGCACCGTGAATGTGTGTAAAAGCAAGCATGGCCCTACTCCGCCGCAATCACGCGATAGAACCTCTTTTCCTCTGTGGACGGTGCGGAGACCGCAACGGCCACCACCTCGCTTGTGGCGCTGACCTCCGGGCCGGTGTTGATCCAGTTCACGATACCGACGTCAGCGGTGAACTGGACTTGATAGGTGAGTCCGACCACCGCAGGCCAGGCCAGCGTCATTTCATCCGGACCGATCATGTCGGCGCTGGTGATTCGCAGGGTCGGCGCGGCCTGGGCGACATTCCCGGAGATGCTTATCGAGACATTCTGGAGTGAAACGGCTCCCGTGTCGTCCACGACGTTGTTCTTGTGCGTAACCCGGACCAGGTACTCTCCCGCAGTCGGGTTTGCAATATGCACCTGCTCGACGTTGTCCCGGAAATTATCGCCTTTAGTCGCGGCAGCATTACGGTTGGCGGGATTCAAAACCCACGGCTGGTGGGTGGTAGTGTCTCGCACAATCCGCAAGTCCAGATCATTGACTAGCATCAGGTCGGCTGGATCAACCGCCAAAGTAGGCGGTTCACCAGCCGGATCGGTCCAGCAAATGGTAACCCGCAGAGGTTGAGACCCATCGCTGACGACGGGAAACTCAATGTACTCCCCATCCATCAATACAACTTCCTTGACGTGGGCCAGCGACCCGCTGTCAAAGTTTGCGTCGATTAACTCAACGGCCCGTCGCGTATTGAGCAAGCCCCAGCCATGCCGAAAATCGGGGCCGGCGAATGCCCCTGCCTCATCCGCGGTGTGAATGGCGAGCGCCTTCAGGGTTGATGCCCACAACGGATGGTCCGTGCCATAAAGCTGCGCTTGCCGCTCGATCAGGAGGTTCAACGACCCGGTCACATTGGGCGCGGCCATACTTGTGCCCGATCGGTTGACGTACGCGTCATTCGCCGCGGATTCAGCCGAGCGCACGACTTCACCATTTCCCACCAAGTCCGGCTTGATTCGCCCGTCGTCGGTTGGTCCGAAACTGCTGAAGTCCGACGCCACGACATCGCCTGGAACATCGTATCCGCCGTCGATGTCATGCGCCGAACCGATTGTGAGGATGTTCTTGGATACACCTTGCGGAACCAGCGTGTCGAAACCGTCAGCATCGCCATCGTCGGGGCGGACCTGATCGAGGACAGCGACCCACTGCGTGCCGTTCCAGGCGTAGTGGCCCTCCGGCTGATTCGCCGGGCCTTGGCCTGCGGCACCTCGCTCATTGGCTGCAGCCCAGATGGGCAAGTAATAGATTGCGTCGTAGGTGGTGGCGTCAACGTCGCGGGATATCGCATCGTAGAAGCCAAACAGATAGGACTCCACCTGGCTCAAGATTGTGTTCCCGTACCAGGCCCAAAAGTTCTGGCCGCCCACAGGCAGAAATCCCCAACCGGTCTGGTTGCCGTACGAGTGGTTGGAAATTGGAAGCTGGTCCTGAGCCGCCGCATACCCCATCTCACCAATATCGTCAGTCCAATCGTATGCGTCCAAGTTCGCCCCGTATGACATCCCTTGCGCGGCTGCGTCCTGCCCCTCAGCGACCAATGTTCCCGCGACGTGCGTCACGTGCCCCGAAATGCCCAACGGGCTGACTCCGTCCCGATCCGTGACGCGAGTTCCCGCACCGCTGTCGAATTCCTGGTGGGTCAACAAAACGTCGCCCCCATCCCAGATGCCCACAGTCGTTCCAGCGCCGGTCAGTTCAAGACCGGTCGCGCCACCCGGCCAGAGTTCATCGGTGGAAACGGTGTCGGCAGCGTCCTCATTGTAGGTGATGTAAACTGTGGGGACACCGCCGCTGATGCTCATAAGTTCTGCCGTACCGTCATCGGGCAACTTCGCGCGGACATCAATGTCGTTGCGCTGTGCCCATGCTTCCGCCTCCTCCTTCTCCCGTCGCTGCCTTGCGCCGATTTCAGTGGCTCGCGCCCGCAAGTCTTCCCGTTTCTTTTCTTTGAGCGCACGGAAGGATTGGATCTCGCCGTTCTCCAGCACCACTCCTCGATGAAGCCACTGCCGGTTCTTTTCGCGGTTCCTAGCCCATGCTTGTTCGCGCGCTTGACGTGCAGCCTCCGCAGCCACTTGAGGATCAATCAACGCCGCTTGTTTTGCTGCTGTTTGTCTTGCAACTCTGGCTGTGGCTTGCTCCGGTGTGTCGGGCACTGCGGTATCGTCCAAGACGAATATGCCCGGCTCGATTTCTACTGTGGCAAGGTTGGGGTCTGGATTGAAGGGCCACGGCGGAAGATCGTAGTCCTTGGCCGAAAAGTAAGTGCCGGGTAGCGGCGGTAGCGCTTGCTGCGCAAAGCTCGCGCTGGCTAGAGTCAACGTAATGATTGCTGTTGCGATCCTGGTTGCTGATCTGACTTTTGTTTTCATTACGGGCTAACAAGTGATTGGGTTGAAGAAGATTTCATCATATCATTCCGGCGACGGGCGGTACAAGCCCGACGTCGCGCGCCTACCACATAGGAATGTGGCCCGTCGGGGGGGGCGTCAAGCAAAATGCCCCGGTCGCAGTTTGACTCTGTGAGAACCGCCATGGCTCTTTAAAATAGCATGAGGCCGTCCGAAAAGGTCTCAGGATCCGGATGGGGAGGTATCCCGCAGAGATCGCAGAGGGCGCAGAGGTGTATTG
>CALLYA010000564.1 GCA_937875495.1 uncultured Verrucomicrobiota bacterium | reverse complement strand
GGACTCCCGCAGAGATCGCAGAGGGGTATTGGGAGGGGGGAATGCAGATACATCGGGGCTTTTTTCCGCAACTGGTTTGCTCTGCGGCAACAAAACCCTACCCCCAAAAAAGCATGGATCATGGCCTTGACCCTCAACATCCCCGATGACCAGGTCGAAAACGCCACCGCGCCCTCTGCGGGAGGCTCTCCGGCTGCGGATGACAGTGGGGGCGGGCGATCCATCAATAGAACAGCTCGACGGTGACCCCGGTGTGGTTGCGGATGAAGTCGCCGATGGCGTTTTGTTCATCTTTGGGCAGCGGTGCCACATAGCTCTGTGCGGGCTGTCGTGCGACGGTGTAGACCTGGATCAATCGGATGGTCCCGCCGGCCGCTAGGATCTCGCGAACGCGATCGCAGTAAGCGGTCAGTTCCTCTTGTGTCGGCCCCTGACCATGCAGATGCATGAACATGCTTTGCAGGACGATGGGATGGCGCTGGGCGGTAGCCGTCAAGTTCTTGAGGATCCTGGAGAAGGGAATCCGGGTCCCCGATACGCGATGGAAGAACTCTTCGGTTCCGGCGTCGAGCTTCGCCCAGATTTCGCCGCCGTGCTCATAGATGCGATCGACGGCGCGGATTGCGGCCGGCTTGCCGAGGCCGGTGGCATTGGTCATGACGACGACCGGCAGGAGCGCGGGGAGGCCGGCCTTTGCCTGGGCGGAGAACACGGCTTCCACGGCCAGATCGAAGCGCGGAAAACTGGTCGGCTCGCCGTCCCCGGCGAATGCGATGTCTTTGGGACGGCAATGTTCCGGGGAGAGATTTTGGAAGCGCGGGTTCTGCAGGATGGATCCGTCGGATGCCATTTTTAGGACACTGACCAGTTCCTGCTCCAGGAGGGCAAGGTTGACAGCGATTTTGGGGGTGGGCGTGGACCGATCCACCTGGCAATAGACGCAGTCGAAGTTGCAGACCTTGTCGGGATTGAGGTTGATCCCGATGGAGAGTCCGCCGGCCCTACGGCTCACCACGCAATAGACGTAGCGGAACCGGTCGAGATCCCGTGGGTGGTGTCGGAATGCCGCTTGGAGGGCCGGATCTTGATCCATGCCTGAGTCCGAAGTCGTTTTCTGTACGGGTCTAGTCATGAGGTTTTGAGGGCCGCTTGTGCTGCTGTGGATGCGGTTATGGATTGACCGGTTGGCCCATATGTGTCTTGCGAGCGACGCTTGCATGTATGTGTGCCCCACCGCCTTTGGGGCTTTCGTAGTAGACCCAGTCGAAGCCTGCCTGTACGGCAAGCTGGGCCAGGCGTGCGAGGCTCATCCCATCTGCGGTCAGGTCGAGGGCGCGCCCCTCTCTGTGGAGAGAGGCCGGGGCATGAATGCCCTCTTCGCGGTAAGCATCCTGGATCTTCAGGGTGGCGCCCTCTTGAAGGACGAGGGCATTGAGCCGGATCAGAGCCGGCAGGATGTCGCGGTGAACCAGGTGATCGTTTTCGGTATCCCAATCACCATCGTGATCGCTTTCCCACCAGATGGTGGTGTCGTGGTACTCGACGAGGTCCTCTTCGACTCGGAAGAGTTCCGGATCGTTCGCGCCGGAGACGACGAGTTCTTTTCGGGGAGGAAAGTGCGTCCTTGGTGCGACCTTGCGGGTACCGCCATTGGACTGGTCGTTGTATCGCATGGGATCGAACGCGTCGTGATCGGCGGTGGCATCCCAATCGAGGTCATAGGTTTGCTGTGCGACCGCTGAATGCGGATCGGATTCCGGGTCATCGGCCATGTCATCCGATCGCCGGCCGACCAGTTTGACGCACAGGAGAAGAAAGATCAGTAATACGGCGGCCCCGATGGTGGCCTGCCAGCGACGGTAATGCCACCACGGTTTTCTGAGATAGAAGTCACGAAATTGATACACGGCTCACCCGTAGCTTTTTTGGAATCTCACCTTTCGATCCTCACCTTCGTCGGAATCGGGCCCTTGGGGCGGGATATCCAATCCGGGATCGGGTGACGGAGTGGTGGTATCCTTTTCAGCTTCGGCTTTGGGATTCTCTTGTGCAGGCGTGGAAACCGGCTGCCCCACGGTTTCGACGTAGAGCAATCGGAGTTGGTCGAGCATGGTATCGATCTGGGACTTTTCCTGCGGCTGGAAACCAGCTTCACAGCGCTGCACGATGGCGGTCAGGGTATCGATGCTCTGGCGTGCCAGATCGGAATCGTAGATGGTCTCCCCGGTCGCGGGATGCGGGATTTTGCCCAGGAAGAGCTGCGACTGCATCGCCAATTCATTGAGATGGGAGAAGAAGAGGGAATCGAGCCATTTCTGGCGCTTGGATCCGGATTGGACTTCCATGGTTTTGATCTCACGCAGGGGTTGTTGTTGCAGCGATTGTACGGCGAAGGCCGATCGCGATCGGGGTGAAAGGTAACATGGGAGATGTACCGCTTGGGAGGGCTGGGGTCAACCGCCGTGGGCCACTCCACCATGCTCAGGGTTCGAACTGAAGGGGAGAATGGCGCCGATCGGCGTTGGGGCCATTGGAACCGGCTCAACCGCAACGTTCATTGCCTGTTGAGGAAGCCGACGGATTCACGGAAATCGGTGCCTCGGTGGAGTCCAAAAAGGCCTTCTGTTTGCTGGGCGGCATATAGGGGAGTTCAAAGGCCACCACAAAATCGAATCCGTTGCGAAAATCGTCCTTGCTGTCTTCGTCGGTGCGGCCGAGGATCCCGACCTCCACCATGTTGAAGACGATTTCGCCGATGTCTTCGCAGGAGAAGATCCCCCAATTTTCCAGGACGATTTTGGCCAGAGGGCCGAATTGTTCCAGGGCGTGTGCCCGGAGTCCGTTAAGGAGTTCCTGCCCCGATACGTGTTTATGCTGGCCCGTCCGATTTCGATTCAACTTGTTGGTGGTGTAGTCAAGGGCCTGTCGTAGAAACAGGTAAGCCTCCGGGTCATACCGGTCATCTTTCTCCAGGATCTCTCTCAGCGCCTCCTTGAAATACAATCTGCGCATGCAAACCCCTTGTTCATCCCTGCTGCGGAAATCGATCTCGCACTTCCGTCATCACCAAATCTAACCTACTTTCCAATGTACGCTTTTCAATAGAAATATTGAAGCGGAAAAGCCGTTGTTTCGTGAGGTTCTTAAGCGGGTTCCAATCAGGAGGGGGACCGCCCGTGCAGAGGATGGTGCTGTGGCAGCTGGGGAAGTGGTTAAAGATTGGGTTCGGCCTGCTGGTTTTTCTTGCGGGGATCGTCATGCTTGCCACCCCGGGGCAGGGTGTACTTTGCATGCTTGTGGGCTTTAAATTGCTGCGCAAGGAGGTCCCCTGGATCCACTCCTCCTGGCTCTGGATTCGACGGCATCTGCCCACCTCCTGGGTAGCCAGGGGGGACATCCTTCACGACCGTGCTTATCGTTGGGCCGCCCGATGGAGCACGCGGAAAAAAGCGTGGCTTCGATCGCGAAGGAGGCGCAGGGGCAAGAATTCCACGCTTTCCTCAGGCGCTGTTGCGGAAGGAGATGACGGTGCTGCCCATGGCGATGCAGGCCAGCCAGAACCCGAGCAACCAGCCGAGGACCGGGAAGGTCGATGCGAGGCCAAGAATTAGGGTGCCGGTCATCAGGCATGCAGGGCCGTTATCCACCAACGTGCTACCGGCCTTCATGAAGATGCGCTCTCCGGTTTCGATTCCCAGGGCGGCAACTCCTCGAATCTGTAGTGCGAGCAGCAGGGTAAGGAGAGCGATCCCCACGGCTCCTTGAGCATTCGGCAGTGAACGCTGCACGGTCAAAAAGACGAATGCGGATGCTCCGAGCAGACAGAGTCCCACCGCGAAAGGGGCACGCCGGCTCTGTGAGAGGACCTTGCGGGCCGCGGCGACGCGTTTGCCGAAAAAGGTGTCGTAGAGCAGGCTGAGCGAGGTCAATGCAATGAAATAGAGCAGGACCAAAAACCAGCCTGCCACGTCAGGGCTGCACGCCTCCGGCGCGCCTGCGAAAGAGTGGGCGGGGGCGCCCAAGGAGAGCAGCAGGATCACCACCGCCAACCGGCGGGGGTGAATGGGTGATCGACCTACGGGAAGCATCATGGCATGGCTCCGTTTCCGTGGTCTGTCGATCTCCGGTTTCGCCAGACCTTCCGTCCGATTTCCGCCATCGCCACCAGGGCGAACAGCACCAAGGTGAGCAGCAGGAGGTTTTCGTGTTGCTGTTTGGTCCAGAGGACCAGGCGGTCCGCCAGGACTTCCGGCAGTCGGATGTACTGGCCTATGGCCTCTCTGACCGGCAGGATCCAATCCGAAGCGCGCTCGTTGAGCTCGGCCCACTGATCGATCCAGGGAGGGGAGCCGAGGGCGGGCCAGAGGCGGGGGATGACGAGCATGCAACCCAGGATCAGGGCAAAACAGGCGAGAATAGAGGAGATAATGCCACGGATCGGGCGAGGACGTTCCTCCTGATGCAGGTTGGCCAGGATGGTGTCCACGAGGTGGGCAGGGAACTCGGGCTGATCCGTGCATTGGCTGATTGCGGCCTCTTGATGCAGTACAAAGAGCTGTTCTGCGAATCGCATGCAGCCGACACACCCGCGTGCGTGTGGGGAGAGTGCGATGGTCTGGGTGAATTCGGATTCGGAACGTTCGAGTGATTCCTGGCATTCGAGGCGAAACCGCTTGCATGCGGAGCCTGGATGATCAGGCACGTTCCAATCAGCTTGAACAACATCAGGAGTCACAGTAGCCCCCATCGGTTGTGCAGGTCTTTGAGCTTGGTACCGAGGTTTCGTCGAAGCCGTTCACGGGCTCGGAACAGGGTGGTCTTAACCGCGGACAGGTTCATGCCGAGCAGCTCCCCGATCTCATTGCAGGCAAGCTCTTGCCCATACCGCATGCGCACCACGGCCCGCATTTTTTCGGGCAACCGGTCGACGGCACGTTCGACGACCTGGGCGAGTTCCTGGGTCTCGAGGGACTGCAGGGTGCGACCTTGAAGCGGGTCTTCGATCAGGTCCGTCCTCGGCTCCTCTCTGAGGCGGAGTCCCTGAACGAGTCTGGACTCCCTGCGTGCCTCTCTCCTCCACTCATTGATCGCCAGGTTACTGGCAATGCGCAACAGCCATGAAAGCAGCGGCTTTTGTGGGTCGAATTGCGCAATGAACCGGAAGGCCCGCAGAAAGGTTTCCTGGCAAAGGTCCTCTGCGAGGGTATGGGAGCGGGTCAGGACGAAGAGATGGCGGAAGACCGCGGGCGCGTACTTGCGGACGAGGGGATCGAAAGCCTCCTTCTCGCCCGCGATGACGCGAATCGCGGCCTCCTGATCGCTCATGCCCTCCGGGCCATGGGCTATGGAATCATCTGCCATTGGCGGTAGGATCCCATCAATTCTCGATCATCTCTTGCAGTTTCGTGGCGAACAGCTGGGCCGGAACGGCCATTTGGAGGGTCGCCGTGGAGCCTGATGTGGCCACCCGAAGCCGGTCCATGAGTGCGGCCAGGTCGGGTTGGGTCGGTTTCACCTTCAGCTCCTTGTGTGCATTCCAGGCTGCCTCCACGAAGTTGGCAACGGCGGTCGCGTGCTCGGCGCTGGTCCATCCGGAGATCACCTCGAGGGCGACGTCATCGGTCATATCGAGTGTGAGCGAAGCATTTTTCAGTGACTTCAGGGTCTCATCCTCGATGCTGTTCGGATCCGGCATGGCCAGGACACGCAGAAGGCGGCTGGTGGGGTTGGGACCCGCCTTCCAGAGCCGGAACTCCTCGGACACAGCCTTGGCGGTCGGAATAACGCCGGTGCGTGTTTTTGCGGCATTGCGAACCGCGAGTGGGTCACCAAACACGATCCGGTGCGGGCCGTCCAAGACAGCGGCCTGTTCCTTCTGCTCCTTCTCGTCCCACCACTGGAACATGGTGATGGCGCCGATCGCTTCCTTTTTCATGCCGTATTGCGCCTCGAGGAAGGTCTGCAGCTGGGCGGTTTCGAAGGAGCCTTCGAGAATGGCAGCGCCCCCGGCGTCGTTGGCATACCCGAAGGCGTAGATCCGGTCGATGTTGCGCCGGGCATCCAGGCCTGTGAATTTGGCAAACTCATCGAGGCCTTTACCGATGTCGCCCTTTTGAACCCATTCCCTGAGCTGAGCGAGGGCGGGGTGGGTCTTCAGCGGTTCGAGGTTGAGGCTCCCGACAAGCATGACATCCGCGGGCACCCAATCGAGGGCGTGGCCCTCTTGTGCGCGTGCGGTATTGGAAAACCCGACGGTCAGGACCGTGAGCAAGGCTGCCAGTGACAGGGTGGTTCTCTTCATTTCAGCGACTCCGTAGGTGAGGGTGTGTTCAGGTTCTTCCGACGTACACCCTTCTCTACACGCGACGGGGTGGTTCGGTTACAAATGAATCGGTTCCAATCCGGTGCGGTGCGCGCGATTCAAGCCGGAGGCAGGAGCCATACCTCACCGGACCATTCGATGGCGGATGGAAGTGGGGGCCGCTGCAGTCCCGACTCGGTGACCGGCCGAACGCGTCCGATCAGGGCGAAATCCTCAGGCCGCTGTGGTGTCCGCGCGGTCAGTCCGATACGGACTGCACCTGGCAGCGTGCTCCAGATCTCATGCTCGGAGAAGCCCTCTTGGGGTTCCTCCTGCACGCAGACCATGGTCTCGGTCTGTAGCGATTGCATGAGCCGCTCGACCAGCTGGGCGCAATCCTCCTCAGCTGTCTCAGACGGGGCGATCCACACACGCTCGAGTTCATGGCTGCGGTTGCGCAGGAAATCCTCAATCCCGCCTGGGGTAGTGCCATTCGGGTTCGTCTGCGCCGCGGTCCTGACCGCCAGGATGCTCCACAACCGCTGCCACTCCCTGGCCGGCAGCGCGGAGACGAGGAGGAGTCCGCATCGGTCATTTTGTTGGAGCATGGCCTGTCCCCAGAGGGCCACTGCGGTGCGCGCTTGTTGGAGGTCCTGGGCATGCAGCAGTGTGCGTGGGGGGAGACCGCCCAGAGCCTGGTCGAGGCCGTCGATGCCTGTGCGCATCGGCAAGATCGGGATGGATTCCCGGGGGACACCCGCATCGGGATTGGGCGGGAGTTGCAGCCCCGCGATTCGCTCGACCAGGTTATCGGCGAGGCAGGGAATGTCGGGCGGCCGTGAGAACGCGTTGGATCGGACCGCTGCCGTGCCTGGATCGGATGCGTTTGCAGCGGCCGGGGGTGTGCCTTCGGATGGGGTGGTGGGGGCGTTGCCTCGTTGTGCGTTGGCGGAGGCGGGGGGCGATGTCTGCTCTCGCTGGAGTTGGCCGAGCAGCTGCTGGATGGTTCGGATTTGGTTGGGTGCCGGGGCGTTGGTGCCACTCAGCCAGGATAGAATCACCTGTTCCGGGACCTCCAGGTCACGAGCCACTTCGCGCCAGCTCTTGCCGCTGGTGAATTTGTACTGGTTGAGCCATTGGGTGCCTTGGTTTTGCATGATTCCTTTCGATCGGCGGCAGGCTTTGCCGGGCAAGGCCGTTTCCTAGGGTCAGGCTCTGTATTTGAATCGGCGAGCACGGGATGGGACCAGGTTTTCACGGAGCGAAATCCTTGCGCCCGCATAACTCATGGCGATGGCTCCGGCGAGCATGACGGCGTACCAGAAGGTTTTCAGGGCGTCGAAGACGAAGCCGACGGCGGGCAGGAGGGAGAGCACAACGAGGACCTTGGTTCTCAGCGGTTCGTCCAGGATTTTGGCATTCATCAGGTCCACGCCGACCAGGATGATGATACCGAGCGAGCCGAGAAAGGCGAGGGTGGGGAACCATGCGCGGAAGAGGCTTCCCCAGAGATTCGAGACCAGGAAACCGAGGAGCACGGCCAGGGCTGCGATGGCCAGCATTCGTTCCGGTAGAGGGTTTCGCTTGAATTCAGCAACCAAGTCTCGCTTGGGTGGCATGTACGATCTCCTGATGCTTGGGATTGGACCGGTGAAAGTTCTTGTTCTGCATGATTCCACAGAGTTCGATGTTGAAGCAAACGCTTATACCGCCGGATTTTTTCGGCGGCTCAGTGGGACTGCCGACGGGACCGATCCAATCGGTGGGTTAACGCGGGGCCGTCCGAAAAGATAGAAGCAGCCCCATCCGGAACCGGAGAATCTCGCGCAGAGGCGCAGAGGCGCCAAGGCGTTTT
>CALLYA010000563.1 GCA_937875495.1 uncultured Verrucomicrobiota bacterium | reverse complement strand
CCACAGAGCGCGTACAGCGGCGGCCCGGCCTACGGCAATGCGGAACTGCCGACGGAACTCGGCTCGGCGGGTGGCGCAGGTTTGGCCGGAATCGGCGGCGGTGGCGGCAGCGCGATCCGGATCGTGGCCTCGAATACCCTACGTGTCGATGGCGTGCTCGACGTGAACGGCCAGGATGGTCTGAGGCACAATTATGGCGCAAGCGGCGGCGGTGCCGGCGGGAGCCTCTGGATTCAGGCTGGAACCATTGCGGGCGAAGGCGTCATTTCCGCCAATGGCGGTGCCGGCTTTGTTGTCAGCGAGGAGGACAGCGGCGCGGGCGGGGGTGGCAGGATCGCCGGCTATTTCCAGGCGGACGAGTTCACCGGCACCATCAGTGCCGATACCGGACTGGGCGGTGTGCCCGGCGGTGCCGGCTCCATCGTCTGGTCGCATGCGCCCAACTGCATGATCTATCCGATCGGCGTGGTTGTTTACGAAGGCTCGGTCACCTTCACGGTTCGGTTCTCCACGACGGTGGTGGGACTTGAGCCCGCCGATTTCGTGGTTGGCAACGGAATTGTGCAGGAGATCACGCAGGATGGTTTCGACTTCCAGGTCACGGTGCAGCCGGACGGTCCTGGGGCGGTCACTTGCATGCTCGTCGGTGGCGTGGTCACGGATCTCGAGGGCCGTCCGAACATCGAGTCGAATGTCGGTCTGATTCTGTTCCAGCCGCGAACGGGTGAGCCGGCGCATCTGGGCATCAGCCGTGGCAGCGGATCCATGGTTCAGGTTGATATCACAGGCACGCCTGGTGCGACCTACGCCATTCAAGTGAAAGACGCGTGGGCGGATCCCTGGGTAACACTGACTGAATTGACGCTCGAAGGCTCTTCTGCGTTCTTCATGGAGGGGACCGCGGGCGTCGGCAGCCGGTATTTCCGGGCGGTCCAGATCATCTACGAGGCGAGATAGCGGTTGGTCGGACCACGGGCATGCATGCGTGCCCGTGGTCCGCCACCGATCTGACGTGGAACAGAGAACTGAACAGAGGGCAGACCATGAAGCGCAGAGAATTCCTTCAACGAACCGTACTGGCTGCGGGCGCAACCGCTTTGATTGGCCGCGGGGAGCTCCTGGCGGAGCTTCCTGACGTGCCCCCCTTGGGGCCGCAGGCGCCCGAGGGCGGGGTGGCACGCCGGGCTTATGGTGAAACTGGGATCCATCTCTCGGTCATCGGCTTCGGTGGCATTGTTGTGAAGGATCTGCCCGCTGAGACAGCGGCGAAGCACGTGCGTGCCTCCATTATGCGAGGGGTGAACTACTTCGATGTCGCGCCCTCTTACGGCACGGCGGAGTCGATCCTGGGTCCCGCTTTGGAGCCCTACCGCGACCGTGTCTTTCTCGCCTGCAAGACCGGCCGGCGGGATATGGCAGGTGCGGAGGAGGAGTTGCAGGCGTCGCTGAAGACGATGCGCACCGATCATTTCGATCTCTATCAACTGCATGCGATGACGAAGATGGAGGAGGTCGATCGTGTCTTTGCCGCGGACGGTGCGATGGCGACATTCCAGCGTGCGCGTGACCGTGGACTGGTGCGGCATCTCGGTTTTTCGGCGCACTCGGCCGAGGTGGCGCTCGCCCTGCTCGAGCGGTTCCCGTTCGACAGCATCCTCTTCCCGATCAACTTCGTCACATTTTACGAAGGCAGTTTTGGACCGCAGGTGATCAAGATAGCGGAGGAGAAGGGCGCGGCGCGCTTGGCGCTCAAAGCGATGGCGCGGCAGCCATGGCCCGCTGGAGTGGATCGTAGCAGGTTCCCCAACTGCTGGTATCAGCCGCTGACCGAGCCGGAGGACATCAAGCGCGGACTTCGCTTCACGCTCTCGCAGCCGGTGACCGCGGCGATCCCTCCCGGGGATCCCGGCCTCTTCTTCCAGGCGCTGGAGCTGGCCGCGAACAACGCGCTCACCCCACTCACCCCGCAGGAGACCGACGAGCTCAAGACCTACGCAAAGAACTTCAAGCCGATCTTTCAGCTCCGGCCGCCGGCTTAGTGGCCGGCGGCCGGAGGCCCATGGGCCGCGGCACGCTCAGGCCCCGTGCCGCCCTGGGAACGCGGGCATCTTGCCCGCATCTTCCTACTCTGCTGCCCTGGGAACGCGGGCATCTTGCCCGCATCTTCCTACTCTGCTGCCCTGGGAACGCGGGCATCTTGCCCGCATCTTCCTACTCTGCTGCCCTGGGAACGCGGGCATCCTGCCCGCATCTTCCTACTCTGCTGCCCTGGGAACGGCGGGCATCTTGCCCGCATCTTCCTTCCGTGCTGACCTCTGATTATGTGGGATCGATCTTATTACTGGATGCGTTTGTTGCGGGCGGGGACGGGGCTGGCATTGTTGCTCTGTCTCGTGCTTGGGGTGGTGCGTTTTTGCTTTTCCGCCTTTGCCGAGCGCGCGGTTGTCGGATTGGGTGAGGCGGGCCGCGAGTTGCGACCTGATGCGACCGATCATTTCGAGTGTCTGGTGCCCCGCAGTCTCGGGGTGCGGATCGGCACGTTGGTCTATGCGGACCGTGTGGACGGTGAATCGCTGATCGTGGGGCGGGTGGTCGGGCTTGAACGTATTGAACCGCTTGCGGACCGAATCGAGGTGTTGCTGACCCCGGCTTCTGCTGGTGCGGTCCGTGGCGGCGGCCGCCTGCTCGGGGCGGGACCGACGGAGCATCTCGATCAGGCGATGCGCCTGCTGGTCGCGCCTGAGATCCCACGGGACGAGGCGGTGCTCGCGCATCGCATGATCTGGCCGGCGATTGTGGAGCATGTATTCCCGCGGGTCAGTCGCCGGTTGGAGTCGGATCTCGCCGATATCGCCCTGGTGATTGCGCGCGAGGACGGTCCGCTCATTGAGGCGACGTTTGAGCAATTGCAGCAGCGTTTGATTCCGTATGAGGAGGCACTGGTCCGACGTGTGGCTCAGCGCGTCTGGGCGGAGATCGGGATTTGGGGGACGCTGCAGGGGATCGGCCGGTTGACGGTCGACAGCTCGGAGCGCGCGTTGTCGGGCGTGCGCGACCTGGTGGTGGATATCTTCTCGGAGCCGGCGCCCGATTCTGGCGTGTCGCATCCGAACCGCGGCTTTTTCTCGCCTGAGCGTGAGCGGCTCCTGCGCGACGCGCTCACGACGGAGGTGCATGCCTTCTGGGTGGAGCATCAGGCGGAGGTGTTGGAGGCGGTTCAGGACGTGCTGCAGCGGAACGAGTCACGTTTGGCGGAGGCTGTGCACGAGCGCTGGACACCGCAGTTGTATGACCGCTTGTTGATTCCAGGCTGGCTCGAGGCGGAGGCGTATATGATTCAAGCGATGGAGGAGTATGCGATTGATTTCACCAACCGCCGACTCCTGACCCGACGTGGCGGTCCGCGGCTCATGCTGGCTTATGCCCTGCGCTCTGCGCTGGAGATCGCGCCCGATCCGCTGCTGGTACTCGCCCTGGACCAGGGGGGGGAGACTGGGAGCGGGGAGGTCGTGTTTGATTGGTTGATGCCGGTCTTGGAGTCGGACCCCATTGAGCACTGGCGACCGTGAGCCTGCCGGGTCACAGGCGGTCGGTGAGGACTCGCCTGAGCTCGTCATCCTCCAACTCGATCGGGTTACCGGTCATGCTGCCGCCGCGGCAATGGGCGAGCACGCGGTCGACATCGTCGAGCGTCATCCCGAATGCGCCGAGTCGCGGCATTGCGAGGGAGTCGACCAGCTCGCGCAGCCGATCGACCAGGGCCAGTCGCGCCTGGACTGGATCGTCGCGCACGCCGGTCAAGGGGCGTGCGATCTCGGTGTAGTGTGTGAGTGCGTCACTCTCCGGCGCGCGCTGCTCCAGTGCGCGAATGTTGGCAGCGGTCACCTCGGCGACGAGCGTGCCGCAGACGACGCCGTGTGGAATGGGGAAGAAGGCGCCGAGCGGTGAAGCGAGGCCGTGTACCGCACCGAGTCCGGCGTAGGCCAGGGTGATCCCGGAGATCATCGCGCCGTAGGCCATGTCGGAGCGTGCCTGCTGAACCGGCTCGTCGTACCCGCCTTCGCAGGCGATGGGCAGGGCGCGGGCCACGCGAAAGATGGCGTCCCCGGCCAGTGCGCGGGTCATGACGCTCGAGCGTTTGGTCACATACGACTCCAGCAGCTGCGTCAGCGCGTCGAGCCCGGCTGCGGCGGTCTGGGGCTGGGGGCAATCCCACATCAGCATCGGATCGACCAGGGCGACTGCGGGGACGAGGCGTTCATGGCGGAAAGATTTCTTGAACCCATCGAGGCCGCGCCGACTCAAGACCGCGTTTTGGGTGGCCTCGCTCCCGGTTCCGGCGGTGGTGGGAACCGCGATCATCGGGAGCGGGGTTCCGGTGTAGGGTAGGCCGCGTCCCACGCCCTCGAGGTGGTCCATGACCGAATTGCCGGTGGGTAGGAGTCCGGCGATCGCCTTTGCAGCATCCATGACGCTACCGCCTCCGATTCCGACCACGGCGGTAATCGCGCCCTTCTTGAAGCGCTCGACGGTCTGGTCGACCAGTTCCGGGCTGGGTTCTCCGGTGACCAGCGCCTCGTCGGAGGTCAGCCCCTGCTTGGCCAGGTCGGCCATCAGCTCCGCGTAAGCAGATGACTCTCGAAACGATCGCGCACCGGTCACCAGCAGGATATGGGAGCCATATTCTTTCAACAGATCCGGCAGTTGTGTGATTCGTCCCGCACCAAACAGAATTCGGGGTATCCTTCCCAGCTCAAACGCAGCCATTTCGTCGATCTCCCATATCGAACCCCTGTACTTCAGGAATCCCGGATTCCATCAGGCCTCAGGAAAGAGCCCGTTGTATAAGTAGCCTTCGCGGGGTTCAACCATCCAATTCGCCACCTTTTCGCGCCATTCCGCGTAGTGGGCGGTTTGTTTGTGGGCGGCAGCGCATTCCGCCGAAACATAGGCCTCGTAAAGGACGAACTGAGTCGGGTCGTCGGCGGACTGCAGGATGTCGAAGCGTCTGTTGCCCTCCTCCTGAATGGATCCGAGGTGGTTCAGCCTGCATGCCTCAATGAAATCGGTGACATGATTCGGCTTTACATGGACATGAACAAGAGTCGTGAACATCTCAAGCCTCCCGTGGTTGGTGTATCCATTCCTGTCCTGCGCAGAGATTCTTCCACAAGTTCAAGGTAAAGCCAAGAGGCGAGAGATCTTCCGGCCCAGTGGACACCGCGGAGTTGAATCCGCAGATGACCGCAGATGCAGAAACCGGAGAAACGTGGTCGGTATCGAGGTCGGGGAAATCGAAATCGAAATCGAAGAAATCGAAATCGATTCCTGTTCTTTATGGCACCTGGCCCTTTTGTACCGCTCAAACTTTGCTGCCGAGTTGTGTCGGCACC
>CALLYA010000562.1 GCA_937875495.1 uncultured Verrucomicrobiota bacterium | reverse complement strand
GTGGGTGCGGTGGCCCTGGGTGCGGTCGCGGCCCGGGCTTGGCTCGGGGCCTCGGTGACTGCGCCGGATTCCAGACCTTGCGCGGTGGGCTGTCCGGCCTGAGCGGCGGACAAACGCCCGCCTTCAGCCCGGCCATTGCCGCGGCCGATGGCGTCGGCTGGAGACTGCCCAGCGCCGGAGCGAACGGCGGCGCGATCGTTGGAGACGAGGTTGTCTAAGCCTTGGCCCTGTTGGGCGCTGGCGGACCTGCCTGCTCCCCGAACGGCACGCGGTAGGGCTCGTGAGGCCTGATCTCCGACTGCGAGTTCGTTTTGATTGCGATCGACGATTGAGGCCGCGGTACGGCGTTCATAGCGCCCGCCCTCGAAATCCTGCCGCGGGACCACGGTGACAGCGTTCTTGACGTTGGCGTTCTGGTAGTTTTGGATGGTGATGTTGTTGTTGATCACCGGGTTGACGTTAATGGCGTTGTTGCTGTTCTGATTGGCGGCGTACTGGTTGTTGCTCGAGTAGTTACCCTTGGGGTGGTACGGATAGCGGTCGTAGTTGGGAGCGTGTGGGTGTCCGGGCCCCCATGGGCTGGGGCCGTGTGGGTGGTGGTAGCGCGGAGGGTAATGATGCCGGCGATGGACGTAGTGCACGCCGACGTGGTACCAGGGATGGTAGTAATCGTAGGGCCCGAGCGGAAACCACCCGATGACCGCGGCATCCCAGGAGTGACCGATGGAGAAGCTGAAGTAGCTGGAGCTGCTCGCGTAGGTGAAGGAGACGAGCGCGGGGCACCAGACCGGCCGGATCGGGGCATGCACAACGTGAACGACATCGGTCGGGACCCAGCACCAGTTATAGCTGGAGGTATGGACCCAGCGTCCGTAGTGGTAGGGGACCCAGCCCCAGGGCTCATAGGAGATCCATGTCCAACCGAACGGCTCGCGCCAGATCCAGCGCCCGTCGCGGTAGGGTGCCCAGTCGACCACCGTCACACGCGGAGTCCAGACTCGCCCGTACTCTTCGACTTCGACCCAATCGCCGTGCTGGTCGAGGTCGCGGTAGCCGGAGACGCGCGTGGAGATGTACTCGCGGCTGACGACGGTCGCGGCCATGGCATCGCGCATATCGCACCAGCGGTCGAAGTCGTCATCGGGTGTCATATCCGTCACCTGCAACTCCGGCGGCATGGCGGTCGGATTGAAGGCGAGGCGTTGACCACGCTGGATGCGGATCGGGTCGTCCTCCCCGACGGTGACCAGGGCGTCGCCGCGGTCGATCAGCACATCGGAGGGGCCTTCCGGCGAGACATTGATTCGCAGAGAGGCGAATTCCTGCGTGGTGACGATGAGTCCGGGTCCGGTCAAGTGCATCGGCGGCCGGGGATACTCGATCTCCCGTGCCTTGACGGTGACGCTGCCCTTGAGAATCTCCAGATGGATCAACTCATCATCCAGGGCGCGGAAGGTGACGAAGGTATCCTCCCCGAGCCAGACGACGACATCGTCTTCCAGCTGGATCTCGGCCTTTGCGCCGATGCCGGAAAAGAGCTGGTCGCCTGCGACCAGGGGGAGGTTGATCTCTGCGGCGGACCAATCGTCCTCATGAATCCGCAGGCTGTTGACCGGGCCTTCCACAAAGGAGACCCGAGCGAGCCGGATCGGGACCTGATCCTCGATCGGCACGGATGTCGCCTCGTAAACCGGTTCCGGTTCGGAGGCCAACCCGTACGCAAAGGCGCACGTAATCAGGATGGTTGCTCCCAGCCCGTGCTTGATGAAGGGTATGGCGAAATGGCTTTTCATCGGTAGGCTCCTTGTGTCTATCTCTTACTCACGCCCTTTAGAACCCGTATGCGGGGGGATATTCAAACTGATTTCTATAATTTCCATGGGGTGGGCCGGGACCGGTCGAGGGCGGGGAACAGGCAAGAGCATGTCCGAAGGGCCTATTGGGTCCCCACGAAAGATCGTCGGGGCGGTTTGGGGAGGACTCGCGCAGAGGCGCAGAGGCGCAGAGGGGGGATAGTGAGGACAGGAAGTGGGGAGGGAAGGTGAAAGGTAAACTGGGAAGAGACGAAGGTCCGGAGGAGAGGTTTACTTGCTGGGTTGAGGTGATCCCTGCAACTGACTTGGTTTGCTGAAAACGGCATATCCAATAACAATCCTCAAAAGGGTAGGGGATCAGAGCATCAACCCAATCCACCCCCGTGGCCGGGGCGAAAACGCCACCGCGTCCTCTGCGGGAGGCTCTCCGGATCCGGATGGGAAAGCGGTTTTTCGGGCGACCACAAGCAAGGGTTCAGGAGAGTCGGATATGGCGGAGATCGAATTGAACGCACGGGTTTTGAGTCGGACGGACGTGACGCCGGCCTTGATGATTTTGCGGGTGACGCCCGAGAACTGGGCCATTCCTGCCTTTGAACCGGGGCAATTCACGGTATTGGGGCTCCCGTGGGAGGCGCCGCGCGTCGTGTTGAGCGACGAGGAGGAACCGGTGCCTGATCCGAAGGCGATGATCGTGCGGGCGTATTCGATCGCATCCTCCTCCCGGCAGAATGAATACCTGGAGTTCTACATTGCGTTGGTACCATCGGGAGCCCTGACGCCCAGGCTCTTTGCCCTGCAATCGGGGGATCGTCTGTATCTCTCCCCGCGGATCACCGGCATGTTCACCCTGAAGGAAGTCCCAGAGGATCAGGACGTGGTCTTTCTCGCGACCGGGACTGGGTTGGCACCGTATCTCTCGATGCTGAGGACCTTTCTGGCAGATTCGGTCACCTCCAGGCGTCTCGCCGTTTTGCATGGCGCGCGTCACAGCTGGGACCTGGGCTACCAAGCGGAGTTGAGAGCGATGGAACGGTTGTACGCGGGCTTTCGCTACTTTCCCGTGATCAGTAGGCCTACAGACGAGGGCTGTACGTGGTCCGGGGCGGTCGGCTATCTGCAGGACCTGTGGAACATGGGCGTGGTTGCCGACGCATGGGGGCGGGATCCGGGACCACGGGACACCCACATTTTCTTGTGTGGCAACCCCGGTATGGTGGAGGGCATGCTCTCGCAATTGACCGATTCCGGCTGGGAGCAGCACCGATCCCGGAGGCGACCGGGGCAGATCCATGTGGAGAAGTATTGGTAGGTTCGAGCCTGTGGCCGGGGTTAACCGATGACGCTCATGGAGGTCCAATGGCCGGCTCGGTAGCGCGCGAAGAAGACCAGGCCGGAGATCATCACATAGCAGATGAAGATGCCCCAGAGCAGGTGCGGCCCCGCCCCGAGACGGTAGGCGACGAGGCACGGCAGGACCATCAGTGCCCACGCGAGGGTGACACCTGCGACCATGGCGAAGCGCGTATCGCCGGCGCCCTTGATTGCACTGTTGTAGACGATGAAGAGGCCGTCGAAGAGCAGGTAGGCGGCGATGTACTTGAGGAAATCGGCGGCTAAGCTCATAGCTCGTGCCTGGTCCGCCCCGTCTCCGCGCATAAACAAGTTGACGAAGAGCATCGGTTTAAAGACGAACAAAAGGCCGATGGTGCCCATATAGAGCAGCACCACGGTCATCGCGCTGTGCACGGCCCGCCGCGCGGGGGCCAGGTTCTGGGCACCGATGGCCTGGCCGACCAGGATGGAGACGGTGATCCCGATTCCGATCATGGGGATGAAGGCGATGGCGTTCATAGAAAATGCGATGGCGGCCGCCTCCTGTTCGGCCTTGCCCAGCCACCCGAACAGGATCGTGAAGAGGTTGAACGCGGAGATATCCAGAAAGAAGTGGATCCCGTTAGGCATGCCGTATTGCAGCAGGCGTTTCATGAGAACCGGGTCCCATTTGCGTACGGGCCAGGTGTGGAATTCCCGGCGGTTGCGCGCGGCGAGCAGGAGCGATGCGGCGAGGATACAGCCGACCAGGCTGCTCAACCCTGTGGCCAGGGCGGCACCGGCGATACCGAGGCGTGGAAAGCCGTAGTGACCGAAGATGAGCAGGTAATTGAGCAGGATATTGAGCACGACCGTCGAGCCCTCGATCATGAGGACGATCCAGGTCTTTCCTCGACCACTCCAAAAGGCATTGAGCGCCGCCACAACGAGTGGGAATCCGGCCATGGCGGAAACGATTTGGAAATAGGCCATCTGTTCGACCTGCACCGCGGGATCGTGGCCGACAAGCCGGAACAGGGGTGCCCCCCAGAATGCGCCGGTCCCGAGAATAACCCCGCCACCCAAGGCGAGGAAGAATCCCTGCCAGACGGCCGGCCCCACCTGGTGCGGTCGCTTGGCTCCGGTGTACTGGGCGACAAATGTGGAGGTGTAATTCACGACCCCCAGGAAGAAGCTCATGAACATAAAGGACATGAGCCCGGCGGAGAGGGATGCGGCCAGGGCTTCGGACGAGAGCTGGGCGAGCATGATCCGATCCGAAAAGAGGCGCATGGCGTGGCTGGACGAGGCCATGATCAACGGCATGGCGATGCGCAGCAACTCCCAAATGCCGCCATGCTTTAATGTTCTGGATTCGGACATGATCGATCAGACTCCCCTGGGGGCGATAGACGAAACGCAAGGTGCACCTGCGCGAAAATAGCGCCAGCGACAGTGGCCGTAAGAACGTTATGGGTCAAATCGACGAGGGCGGGGCCGTGGAAGCCGGAAAGCCTCGCGCAGAGGCGCGGTGGCCTTTTCGAGTTGGCGATGGGGGTGGGTTGGGCGATGCCCTGATTCATACCTTGGGGACAATGATTAGGTTAGCTGGAGCCCGTCCGACAACCCCATTGGACCACAGCGAAAGGTCTCCGGGTTCGGAAGGGGAGGACTCCCGCAGAGAACGCAGAGGGCGCAGAGGTGTATTGGGAGGGGGAAATGCAGCCCTACCTACATGGGAGCAGTTATCAGGAACGGCCTTGTGGGCCCTGAAACGTGCGCGTACACAGCGAAGCGGTACACGTTCCCGTGCACGAGGATGCGGCGGGGACGTGTACGAGTGCGAGTGCGGGGACGGGGACGGGGACGAGTACGAGTACGTGTACGTGTACGTGTACG
>CALLYA010000561.1 GCA_937875495.1 uncultured Verrucomicrobiota bacterium | reverse complement strand
TCAGTCGATTCAGTCGATTCAGTCGATTCAGTCGATTCAGTCGATTCAGTCGATTTCCTCGCCTCCGATCCTCCACGCTCCCGCTGCTCGATCAACAGATCTGGGTTGCCTCGGTCTCGGAATCGGGGTGGAGGGTGAGCTCACGGAATGAGTGTCGATTCCCTGAGTTCAGTGCGGCCTGGGTGATATCGCGGTAGATACGCCGGGCGAACCGACCAACCTCATGTTGCTCGAGATGGTTGAGGGTTGCGGAGCCTTGGGGGGCTGTGCGGAGGGCGCGGAGGACGTCATAGGGAAAGATGAAGTCGGGATCTCGTGCCGGCTGATATCCACGGCTGGTCTCGCGTCCTTGATGGGTCGGGCGGACGAGCCGGTGTTCGACGAGTTGATATAGGACCTGGGTGACGACCTGGGATGGGACGCCCGATTCTTTACAGAAGGTCTCCACGGTCGGTGGGGAGCCGCCCTCGTCATGGATGAAAGATTGGCAGATCCGGAGCATCACCCAGAGTCCGACCTGTTCGGTGATTGTGGCGTCATATGCGGCGGATTGGATCTGTTCGACGTAGCTGCCGATGTTCTGCGCGGCATGGGTGACCTGTGCTCCGAGCAGGATGATCAGCCAGGAGAGGTAGATCCCAAACAGGAGCACGGGGATGGCGCCGAGACCTCCGTAAATCTTGCTATAGGTGACGACTCTGGAGATGTAGATGGTGCTGGCGATGTTATTGATCTGCCAGAGCGACCCGGCGATCATGGCGCCGATGAAGGCGGAGCGGAACTGCACGAGGGTATTGGGCAGGCTCCAGTACATGAGGCCGAAGAGGAACCAGAGGGCAAGGAATGGGAGAATGGCGCGGACGGAGTTGATCAACCACAGTCCGATGCGTGAAGAGGAGTCGCCGTCCAGGAAATGGGTGCCGCTGATGATGGTATAGGCGACCAGGATGATGAGTGGGATGAGGGTCAAGATGGTCCAGTAGTAGAAGATCCGCTGGAGAAAGGACCGTCCCTGATGCACGCCGAAGATATCGTTGAAGGCGTGTTCGATGGTGCTGACCAGGGAGATGGCGACAAAGATCAGCATGACGGTACCGATGATGCCGAGTCCGCCCCCGCGAATGCGATCGATGAACTGGCGGATGTAGGCGACGACCTCCTCGATGACGGCCTGATCGACCTCGGGTCCTTCTGCGGCCGCGGCCGCGACGTCGTTGGTGGCGACGTTCGTGGAGGCTGTCGGGTCAACGATAGGACTCTCCACCTGGATCGGAATGGTCTCGGGGTTGATGTCGGGTTCATCCGAATCGATATCGGGGTTATCGGGATCGGTTGATTCCGCCGGTGTCTCGTCTTCCTCAGCAAAACCTTCATCGACGGAGATCGGCATCTCTTTCAGCTGAGGAGCGAGGTATTCGATCGCCTTTTGGAGGACGATATCGACGACTTCTTTGGCCTTTTCGTCGTAATCGAGGAAGCGGGTGGAAATCAGGAACGTGATGGCCAGCATGGGGATGAGGCCGAGGATGGTGGTATAGGCCAGGGCGGCGGCCCTGACAGGGCAGCGGTTCTCGACGAATCCACGCACGACGAGGAAGGCGACTCTCAGGGCGGTGATCCAAAAGGGAGTCTTGGTGGTTCCCTCATTTCCGCCGGTTCCGCCCTGCCAGAGGTCCTTGAGCAGGAACTTGCGGACCCTATTGAAATATATAACCAATTTCACGTTTCCGGTCCCTTCCTCGGGAGTCGCGAACGCGGAGGTCCGTCCGGGATAGGTTGGCAAGCCCAGGTTGGATTGATCCGGCGATTTCGTGGTCAGACCCGCGTGCGCGGTCCGGTTGGGTTCAACCGAGTTCCAGGGTCTGCTGAGGGATGAATCTTGATACATTGTACGAAAAAAGCCCAGCCTGAATTTGATTGCCAATTTGATCGTCCCATCTGTGCCCTCGGCAAGGCCGGTGGATCGTGGATGGAACGATGTCGGAGGTCAGAGTGATCGTCCAACTTACCCATTGTGTCCACTTCGTCCGCTGAACTTGTCTCCTCCCGTTCACAACTTGGCACTCTTTTTTTGAATGCAGGGCTGGCAGGTGGAGGGCAGGTGAAAGCTAGAGGCTATCCGAAAAGCCGCGTTCCATCATACGTCCCCTCCAGGCAATGGTTGCCGATCCGTCAGATCACTGTCTGAATCGGGGTCGGAATCGGGATCGGAATCGATTCCTCTTCTGGTTGGCACCCTGGCTTCATGCACCACATAATTTCGCTGCCGAGTTATTCTCCGCACCGCAATAATCCAATTTGGGAACCCGGTTTTTCGTGTCCGAATCCTATCCCGCGACCTTTCGATACCGAGACCGATAGCGACTCCGACCCCGATCTTGCTTCGCCATTGACCTTTTGGGATCGCGTCTTGCAGTGATCCCTGCAACTGCCTTGATCCGCTGAAAACGGTTTATCTTTTCAAAATTTCCTAAAGGGTAGGGGATTAGAGCATTGCCCCAACTCACCCCGTGGCCAGGTCGAAAACGCCACCGCGCCCTCTGCGGGAGGCTTTCCGGATGGGGATGCGAAAGAGGCTAACCTTTCGGACAGCCTCCCCACCTTCGCTTTCGCGCCTTGGCGGCTTCGCGTCCATATTTGGGTTCCTTGCGCCCCTGGTCCTCTTTCTCGCCTTCCCGGATTAGGATTGGCGTTCTCAAGGGATCCTGGGTATGAATGTTCGATGTGGTTTGGTTCCCCGGGCTGGAGTGCAGGTTTTGGCTGTATGCCTACGGGTCGGCTCCAAGCGATGGTGAACAGGCGGCTTTCAACGAATATTAGGACAACGACCGATGCATTCTTCGGACGACTTTTACGGCAATCACGCGCAAGAACCAGACTCGACGCCGGCTGCGGGAGCGGGGCGAAAGGGCGCATCCGCTTCCCAACCCGGGCGGGGCAAGGCAAGACAACAACCTGACAATCCGGGTTCCGGCGGCGGGTTTTACGGTGGGGCTGGCGCCGGTGAGCCCACGCCTGCTCCTGCGATGGTCCAGGAGTCCGACCCGGAGGACGATCGGAAGTCGGATCGAAGAAAACGGCAGCGGATGGCGCGCAGGATTCGCACCTTAGCGATCTCAGTGCTGTTGCTGGTCGTGGCGGTTTTAGCGGTACATCTGATGTTGCGCATGCAGCAATGGGGGGCGGACCGCAGGCAAGCATCGCCGACGGACCAGGTTGGCGTTGGCTTGGGGGCACAGGTGGGGACAGAGGATACGGTCTCGGCTGGAGCTGACGGCGAGTCGAGCGGTGTGGGGTCCGCTCGCGCTCAGGAGGCGACCGGGGCCGATGGCTCGGCAGGTTGGGCTTCCCAATCGGCCCAGGACCAGGTTCAGCGATTGAAATCGGCACATAGCCGGGCGGGCATGGGGATCGGTGCGAAAGCACAGGGTGATTGGGACGGTGCCCGGCGGAATCTTCAAGCCGCAGTCGAGTCCGCGCCCTGGTATGCCACGGCCCAATATGAGCTTGCGATGGTCCATATTCACTTCGCGGACTATCCGAAGGCTCTGAATTGCCTGCGGGCAGCTTTGGAGGCGGATCCGAACAATGCGCAGTATTTCCTGACGGCTGGGCAGGTCTTTCGGATGTTGGCGCAACACGAATCGGCGATGGTCCATATCAGGCGGGCGCTCGACCTGGATTCCGAGATCCCGAACGGATACATGCTCATGGCGATGTGCATGCTGGAAGGTGGCCAGGGCGATCGTTCGATCCAGTATTTCCGCAGCGCACTCCAGCGGGACCCGGAGAACACGGCACTCTGGAACAACCTGGGTGTGGCGCTGATGGGCTCGGGCGAGGTGCGTGAGGCGATTCGGACCTTTGAGGAAACGATTCGCTCGTATCCGGACTCCACGGCGGCCTATCAAAACCTGGCGATCGCGCATGCGCAGCAGGATGCATTGGAGGCGGCGTTTGAAGTGCTCAAGACCGCAGGTGCCCGGTTCGGGGGCGATACAGTACTGAAGTGGCTGCAGGGACCAGAGCTGGCGGAAGTGCGTGCCAGTGACGGCTTTTTGCAACTGGAGCGTGAATTGAGGGCTGCGCCTACGGCGGCGAGCCTACCGCTTTGATGATGGGGCTGATGGGTTGAGATCGAAAAAAAACCAAGGGACCTCCGAATCGGAGGTCCCTTGGTTTTTTGAGTCTGTTTCGGAAGCGCTACAAAGCGATTGCCGCGCTGGGGGCGGAAAACCGCCGTATCTTAGCTGATCTCAGATGTGTAGGGAGATCACACAAGCGAGATGTCCGGGTTGAAACGGCCTCATGAATCGAGGTCGCGAACCTGTTCCTTGATTTCTTTTTGGGCGGTGTCGACCTCTTGGTCGATTTCATCCTTGGCCTTCTTGAACTCGCGAATGCCTTTCCCCAGGCCTTTCGCGACTTCGGGGAGACGCTTCGCCCCGAAGAGCAAGATGATGACCAAAAGGACGATCAGCCACTCGTATCTTCCTGGCATCGTTCCAATTCCTTTCTGCGAATTCCGGCCGCCCGGGGAGTCGCCTCCCTTGGCGGGTATGTGTTTGAAAAGGTTTGTCCAGGCGGTGCATCATCCAGTTCCGTGGGAGAAGCGCAAGCAATAATTCGGTCGCGGGTGGGATGTGTCGCCTGTCTGTATCGAGTAATCCCTATCTTAGGACCATCGTTTCGGGAAGGCAAAGGGAATTGAGGCCCATCATCTTCGGCCCAGTGGTATGATCCGCAGATGACCGCAGATGACCGCAGATACAGAAACATGTGAATCGGGGTCGGGGCGGGGGCGAAATCGAAATCGGTATCGAAATCGAAATCGAAATCGAAGGAAAGCGTGATTCGGCGAGGAATGCTCAAGTCCAGAACGTCCACTACGCCGCGACTGCCAGGCTACCACCCGGCCAAACACCAGACCGAGACGGTCTGGCTACCAACCGGCCGAAAACTCCATCGAACCACAACGCAAGGTCTCCGGATCCGGATGGGGAGGACTCGCTCAGGGCGCGGGGCGCACGGTATCGCCGGGAGCGACCTGACCTTCGATGACGTCAGCGATGGCTTTGCGGCCGCCGGCGAGGTCGGATGCCTGGAGCTTGCCGATCACGATCCCGTTGCGGATGACGACCAAGGGTGTGCCGCGTTTGGGGATCGGGCCGCGCTTGTATTCGATCACCACGCAGTCGTATTGGCGGTCGAAGTATCGGACTTCGCCCTCCAGCAAGATCGGCTGGTTTTCGGATTGATCCTCGATCGCGGTCGGTTTCTCGCGGTCGCGAGCCGACTGGTCACGACCTTTTCTCAACAGTTTGCAGCCGGATAGGGAAAGTGCGAAGGCAACGGTGCAGGCAAGCCAGGCTACGTTGCGTGTTCGGATGGAGACGGAATGAACGGAGCAAAGGTTGGAGGCTTGAGTTGGGGGTGCGGTTCGATGCATTTTGGGAATCCCAGAGGGCGGTTGCCGGTGCGATCCTGAGCATCTTCCGGCCGGGCGAGAACCGATCGGAACGAGTGCAGCAGGGCTGGATCCTGTCGTTGGAAAGGCGGATTGAATGGAATCTTGGTTGATCGAGAGTGCGATGACTTCCCGACAGGAGGATGGATCCGGGGTTCGTCCCCGGCGACGGCGGCGGGGGCGAAGGTGGTTCCTCCTGGGGTGCCTGTTGTTGTGCGTGGGGCTTGCCGGTTGGTTCATTCTGCCACGGCTTCTCGTAGAAAGCCACGACATGTTCGCCTTGGTGCCGGCGCGATCCGACTGGGTATTGGTGCAATCGGAGCTATCCAAGCGTTGGTTGGACTGGCGTAACGGCTGTTTTGTTCAGCAGCTTCTCGGCATGGAGTCGGCCGCCGACCTCAGAGAAGAGATCGTCGAGGCGGGTCCGTCCAAGCTGACCGACTGGGAGTCATGGACTTTGGATCTCTTCGGGAGCTTTGCCGTGTGTGCCAGGGTCCCTTCGGAACAAGAGGGGATGGCTCCCACATATATACTGTTGGGGCGTTCGGGGCTGAGGGGGGATCGTTTGAGCACGATGGCTCGCGCGATCCAGCACTTCGAGGAGGCCGAGTTTTCGATCGAGAGCGGCACCTACCGCGGGATTGCTGTCAATGCCTTGCGTTGGGAGGACTTACCTCCAGAGATCGAGTTGCGGTATTCCATAGTGAAAGGGGTTGTGATCTTCGCGGCGGGTCCCGGCGGCGAGGAGATCCACGAGATCCTCGACCGCTATTTGGACGGTTCAGCAGCGGCGGATGAGAATGGCTGGTTGGACGAATTGGAGCGCTGGAGCGATGTGTCGCGTGCTGAGGCGAGGGGCCGGCCCTGGGGCCTAAGTTATTATGCTCCGAAGGAGGATTCGGGTCGGACCGGAGTTCGGTGGTATGAGTCTGAGGAGGGCGGACTGGATGCGGTGTTTGCGATGCCTGGCGGGCCGTTGGAGGGGCCATGGCCCGGAACACCGTTGCGGTTCATTCCGGCTGCCTCCCCGCTGACACTGGTGATTGATCGATCGCGGCTGGAGTGGATGTTGGATGCGTGGCTCTACACTTCGGATGATGCGCCCGCGGGATTGGATGATTGGGTGCAGACCGCCATGGACGGCTGGGTCGGCGGCGGGGTGGCGGTCGGGGTCGGCGGATGGAAGCCGTATTTCCGGCGGGCCCCGATGGAGATGCCGATGCCGGTCTTGGCGATTCCGTGTACGGACCGTGCCTCGGCAACGCGTTCCCTGTTGGACATCACCATGCTCATCAACCAGTGGAAGGGTTGGTCGCTGAAGATGTTGGGGCATGGAGTGGATGGACGTCTGGTCTACCGATGGGAGGAGCTTGAGGGCGGCCGACCGGCGGGGCTGTTGGCCTTTCCGAGGGCGGTCTTCCTGGATGATTACCTGGTGGTCGCTTGGCACCCGGAGGTTATGGAGCAGGTGTTGCAGCTGTACGACCGCGACGTGGCCACCTTGGCCTCGCGTTTTTCTGTGCCGGCGGGGCTCGGTGCCTTTGCCGACTTCGACGCGCTAGGAGTCGTGGTGCGCCCGCTGCTCCAGCTCACGGCGATGGCCTCCTCCTTTACGGACGACCCCAGTCTGGATCCGATTCGCTCGTTGAACATGGCCGACGTCGTGCCGGTCATCGAGGCGTTTCGCTGTTTGGGGATGGTGGAGGCGGTGGGCGAAGACGGGACCGCCGGCGGCGGCGATGCCCTGCGGGTAAGGGTTGGGCGCCGAGAGGGGCAGCCGGCTCCGAGTATGGAGAATAGCGGCCTGCTCGCTCTCGAATGACCGCGATCGGCGGGCAGTACAGGGTGGAAGCTGGCGAGAGGCGATCCGAAAATTCCACTCGAGAGCAGCTGAAGGAGCTGGGGCTCTGGATGGGGAGAACTCGCGCAGAGGCGCGGAGGCGCAGAGGGGGGAATGGGGAGGTTTGCTTGCGGGGTTGAGATGATTTCTGCAACCGCCTCGGCCTGCTGAAAACGCGTTATCTAACAAATTTCCTCCAAAGGCAGGAATCAGAGCATTGAACCTACCCACCCCATGGCCAAGTCGAAAACGCCACCGCGCCACCGCGCCTCTGCGCGAGGGTCTCCGGCTCCGAATGGTGCGGCTTCCTTTTCGGACGTTCCACCGATCGCAATCTTCTTGCCTGTCCCTTCAAGCTGTTTTACATTGTGACGGTTGTTCCGGAATCGCTGGTTTCGGTCTTTAGGACTGGGCAATTCTGAAGAGCCGCGATGGTGACAACCAGAAGAGCTCGGGCAGAGGGTTTCGGAGGTGGGTCATGATGCGGGCATCGACATGGGCCACGCGGTGGATTTGGGCATTCGTGTCCCTGGTTTTGTTGTTGTTTTCGGCGCCGTTGGTGAGCGCGGACGCGGTGCCGGTTGCGGGCGAGCGACCGGTCATCACAGAGATCGCGTATGAGGACGGCGTTCTGGTAGTGGCCGCGACGCTCCCCGTGGGGACGGTGCGTGCCACTTTAGAGTATCGTGAAGCGCCGGAGGTCGGTGCGTGGCTGCCGTTGGTTGTGGAGCACCTCGAGGGCGGGGTCACCAGCGTACAGTTCAGGGTCCCGCTGGAGGGGCGATCGCCGGCGGCGGTATTTCGGGTGCGTGCATCGTTCTCCGAGGCGCTCCCCGCCAGTTTCTTTTCTGGAAAGACCACTTACGAGGGCGTGGAAGGGGAGGGCTTGTTACCATCGGTTGGTGGGCCGTGGCGGGATGACGACACCACCGATGGGGGCGTTGTGCCGGGCGAAGAGAATCGAGAGGTCGTCGAATCGGATATTGGGCGCATCCAAGGCGATCTCGTCTATTTCTTCAACCAGAACCGTGGATTGCAGGTTCTGGACGTCGCGGATCCGGATCTGCCCCAGATGGTTTCAACATTGAGCGCGCCAGCCATGGGCGAACAGATGTATGTCATGCCTGGTGGTGAAGCGGTCTTGCTGACCCGTGGGGGGACGTGCGCCTGGTATTCGACCGAGAGCCAGAGCGAGTTGTTGGTCGTCGATGTCTCCCACCCGAACGCCGAAGTCCTCGCGCGGGTGCCGGTTCCCGGTTGGATTCAGGAGAGCCGCTTGGTCGGTTCGGTCCTGTATGTCGCCACGTCGGTATACCGGCAGGTGGAGGTTTGGGAGCCGCAAGTCGATGGGGAGACAGGCGACGGCACGGTGAGTGACGGCGAGGAGGGTGCGGTCTCGGTGGTATGGGAGTCCGGCACGGTCCTGACCGCGATCGATCTGGCCGAGCCTGGAAAGCCGATCCTGCGAGGGGAACTCTGGTTTGCGGGGAGCGGCAACGTGGTCCAGGCGACCAACCGGTTTTTCTTTATAGCGATCTATGATGTCGACAATTGGAACTCGATGCGGGTGGAGATCGTCGACATCTCGGACCCTGCCGGGGTGATGTTCAGGCATGGGCACGTCCGAGCGGCGGGGCGGATCCCGGACAAGTTTAAGATGAGCCAGGCCGGTTCGATCCTCACGGTGATCTCCGAGGCCTGGGACGAAGCGAGTCGGTGGGTGACGACGCTGGAGACCTTCGACATCGACTTGCCGATCATGGCCGGGCCTTTGCCGCCGGAGTATCCGCGACTGGGGGTCCTGCGTCTGGCGGAGGGTGAGCAGCTGCACGCGACCCGGTTCGATGGAGAGCGTGTCTATATCGTGACCTTTGAACGCGTCGATCCCTTGTGGGTGGTGAGTTTGGCCGATCCTGCGAGACCAAAGATCGTGGGTGAGCTCGAGGTCCCGGGTTGGTCGACCTATATCGAGCCGCTGGGTGATCGCCTGGTCTCGGTGGGCATTGACAACGAGGACGGCTGGCGGGTCGCGGTCTCGCTGTTCGACGTGGCGGATCCGGCTATGCCGGCCCTGATCAAGCGGGTCTCGCTAGGGGATCAGAATTCCTGGAGCGAGGCGACCTTCGACGAGAAGGCATTCAGTGTCCTGCCGGAGGAGGGCTTGATCCTGATCCCGTATCAGGGCTGGAACGGTAGCGAGTATGTCAATCGCGTGCAGTTGATCGACCTGGAATTGAGTCCCGGGGCGTTGCAGGCGCGAGGGGTCATCGAGCACGACCTTGCCGCAAGGCGGTCGACGGTTCACAGAGACCGGATCCTGAGCATCTCCTCAGTGGAGTTTTTGTCGGTGGATGCGAGCGACCGTGATCATCCGATCGTGGTTGCCGCCGTACCGTTGTCGTGGCCGGCGGATCGGATCGTGCTCACGGACACTGCGTTCGTGCTTGCGATGGAGCGTGGAGACTACGGCTGGTACGGGCACCCAGCGGGTGCAAGGGTCCATGTGCTCGCCCAGGATGATCCCGACCGGGTGTTGTCGACGACATCAGTGAGCGGTCCGCCCTTGGTCGGTGCGCACTATGCCGAGGGCCTTCTGTACACGATCCAGGCGCCGCTCGAGCAGCGCTGGGTCGAAGTCGACGGCGAATGGGTGGTGGAGCCGACAGTCGTGGTCTTTTCGATTTGGGATGCCGGCGCGCTCCCTGAACTGGTGTTGCTCGGATCGACCAAGCTCGAGACAACGCTCTTCGGTTGGGGGCTTTGGGCCGATTTCTTCTGGGTCCAACCGGGGGTGTTGGTGGCCGGTTTTGCCGGTGGCAACCGCTACGGCCCATGGGTGGACTGGGTGGGAGGTGTGCGCGATTTTGCGATGCCGTACTGGAGTGGTGGCAGCCAGGGGCATCTCCTGGCGTGGGACGTGCAATCGCCCGATCAGCCGATGCTTGTATCGGAGGTGCGTTTGGAGGATGGCTCCACCGACGTTTGGTGGGGCTCGTCCGGTCGATTTTTTCAGCATTTGCAGCGGATCTACGCCGGTCGTTCGGTGTCGGTCTACACCGAGCCGGATCCCGCGACCGCTGAAATCGGGCGCTGGACGACGCGGTATTACCTGACGGTCGTCGACTACACCGTCCCCGAGGCACCGGCCGAGTGGGACCCGGTCGAGATCGACGGCAACCTGGTCGGAGTGGCGAATGGGGGAGAGCTGCTCTTCACGCACGGGCAAAATTGGGATGAAACAGGCCAGTATGCCGAGCACCTGACGGCGGCGGCATTTGACGGGGTGGGTGCGCATCTGATCGATCGGCTCGCCCTGCCCCTCACCTGGCCGCATCCGATGGAATTCAGTGCTGAAGGTGTCGTCTTCCTGGGGCGTGCCCCCGAAGGTGAGGATACGAACCCCACTCTGGAGAGCTACGTGGTATCCTTGGACGGTCGGTTTTCGCGTGTGGCGTCACTGCCGCTCGAGCAGCCGGTCGAGGCGATCGCGAACACCGGTTCCCTATTGGTGACGATGGCCCGGGGAAACCAGTTCGGATTTTACGAGCCGTTGGCGGCCCTGCCGGGTCTGGGAGTAGGGAGCCTGACCGCCTGTGTCTGGGCTGAACCCGGACAGGGGGTGGGCGATCCCGAGCGCGGTTTTTGGTTGCCGCTGGGAGTGTACGGTGCGGTGCGGATACCGGTGGCAGCGCCATAGGGTCACCCACCGGGAAGGCATGCGTGTAAGGCTTGGGTCGGAACCAGTTTTTTTGGTATAGAGCCAATCTGTGTTGCATGGAGATTGGCGGCAGTGAACAAGGGACGGGGGGCGTTGAATGTCGATTCACAAGGGGTATCGTTTTCTTTTCGGCACGGGCGGGCGGTGGTCGGGATTGTTCTTGTGGTTGGGGATCTGTTTCATCCAGTCAGGTTGGGCGGTCGAGCAAGAGTGGTCGGTCTCGATCACGCGTGCTGCAGGTGGCGAGCTCGTGTTGGAATGGCCCGCGGTCGAGAACGCCGTAGGGTACCGGGTCGAGGTCAGCGATACATTGACTCCGGCGACCTGGGCGCCCGTTGCGCCGGAGAATCAATGGCCGATCACGGCAACGACCTTGATGATTGCGGACCCCGGCGAGGGTGGTTTTTTTCGTGTCGTCGCACTGGTTGCCGAGGTCGATGCGCCGGGTCAGCTGATCGAGCTGATCCCGATCGATTCATACACGACTGCGGAGCTCTCGGCCCTTTTCCAACAGCAGAGCGTGCCGATCACGCCGACGCACCCCGTGCATGCCTTCAAGGTCCTCTACCGCACGCTCGACCCGCAGGGTGAGATCATTTTGGCTTCCGGCGCCCTGATGCTGCCGCAGGATCTGGGAGATCCGCTGCCCTGGATGAGTTATCAGCACGGGACGATCGTGTTGAAGGACGACGTCCCCTCACGGGGCGAGAACCTGGAGTACCTGATCGGCCTGGTCTACGCATCGCATGGATACATTGCGACGGAGCCTGACTACATCGGACTGGGTGATTCGCCTGGGATGCACCCGTACATGCATGCCGAGACGGAGGCGATGTCCGGGATCGACCTGCTGCGTGCAGTGCAGGGGACCCTGCCGGATTGGGGCATCGACTGGGACGGCCGCCTCTTTTTGTCGGGCTATTCGCAGGGCGGGCATTCCACAATGGCGATGCATCGAATGATCCAGGACGAGCTGGCGGGTGAGTTCACGGTCACCGCCTCCTGCCCGATGGCGGGTCCGCACGACGTTTCTGGGACGATGTCCGACCTGATGTTGGCTGATACACCGGCGAATTCACCCTATTACCTGCCTTACGTGATCTTCTCATACCAGTCCGCCTACGGCTTGTACGACGATGTGCATTCGGTGTTCAAGGAGCCGTATGCGACGACACTGCCGCCGCTGTTCGATGGGATGCACAGTGGCGGGCAGATCGACGCAGCGATGCCTGCGATCCCGCGTGAAATCCTTCAGGATGATCTTCTCGCGGAGCTGCTTACCGATCCGGAGCATCCATTCCGTTTGGCACTCGAAGCGAATGACACCTATCTCTGGACCCCGCAATCGCGGCTGCGGATGTATCACTGTGGAATGGACTCGACGGTGCCGTACGCCAACTCGCAGATCGCCTACCAATGGTTCATGAATGCGGGGGTATCGACGGAACTGGTGCAGCTGGTCGATCCATTCAGCCTAGGCTCGCACGGCTCCTGCATCCCATTTGCCTTCCTGTCGGCGAAATCGTGGTTCGACACCCTGAAGTGAAACGCGGCAAGACGCAGCGCGACGCAGCACGACTTCGCGTGCTGCGGCGCGTGGGGCTGAGGCCCCCGCGCGAGGTCGGAGGTTCGCAGCACGCCTGGGCGTGCTGCTGCACGGGGCCTGGTGGCCCCGTGCGAGGTCGGAGGTCCGCTGTGGGTGGAGCAGGGGCAATGTGCTTGAGGACGATGAGCCTGCAGATGAGGGGATGTTGATGGTTGTGGGCTGTGGGTAGTGCGAGGTATTTGAGTCGTAATTGCAGCACCGTTTTGATGCGGGTTACTGGCGAAGCCGGAGGCCCGCCCCCCTGGGAGCGCCATCTCGCGGAACGACTTCGCGTGCCACGCCCCCCTGGGAGCGCCGACGTCCCCGTCGGCTCACACTTCTCCCCCATCAGCAGGCTCAATGTTCTCAAGCCGAATGCCCAACCCGACCCCCATCGGACATCCATCTCGCGGCACGCCAGGGCTTGCTGCTGCACGGGGCCTGGTGGCCCCGTGCGAGGTCGGAGGTCCGCTGTGGGTG
>CALLYA010000560.1 GCA_937875495.1 uncultured Verrucomicrobiota bacterium | reverse complement strand
GAGGAGATGACCGCAGATAGCGGTCGTCCGAAAAGGTTGCCGCTTTCCCTTCCTGTCCTCCCCATCCGGAGCCGGAGAGCCTCCCGCAGAGGGCGCGGTGGCGTTTTCGACTTGGCCATGGGCGTGGGTAGGGTCAATGCCCTGACCCCTACCTTTTTGGTAGAGTTTTTAGACATACCGTTTTCTGCAAGCCAAAGCAGTTGCAGAAAACAGCTCCGATGGCTCTGCAATCCCCTCTTTGCGCCCTCTGCGATCTCTGCGGGAGTCCTCCCCATACGGCACCGGAGAGCCGCGCTCGGCCCCGATGGCCTTTTCGGACGACCTCCAGATAGGGAATGCGCAGGATCGAAATCGAAATCGAAATCGAAATCGGGATCGAAGGGAGACGTAGTTCGGCTGGAATGTACGCCTTCGAACGTCCACTACATTTCTGCTGGTCGGGGGCTTCGGCCAAGCAGTCCCCATTCCGAGCAGAGACCAGACCGAGCCGGTCTGGCTACTACCCAGAGACCAGACCGAGCCGGTCTGGCTACCACCCAGAGACCAGACCGAGCCGGTCTGGCTACGCATCCGACCGAGAATGGGTTGGTTTCCGACCCGACCGCTACGATTTGGCGGGGGGGGGCACACAACCATGGCAGCTCATTCCAGGACGAACGGGTGGAAATAGAAGCGGACCGGTGATGGCCTGCTGGAGTTCCAATCACCCCGCTGCATCTCCAGGACCTGTTGGTGGCGAATGCTCTCGACATGGCCGTCGACGAAGGCAAAGTTCACGCCGGTACTGTGCACGTTGTAGTCACCGTTGGCGGCGGAACCGCCGGGGTAAAAACTCGCGTTGTGATTGGTCTCGGCCGTTTCATCGATGAAAAAGGCTTTGTGATCGGGCCCCTGAATTCTTGAGATGCGGATATTGTCGAAGCTCCAGGAGCTGGGATCCAGGAGGCTATTGATGCTGTAGGTGACCCTGCGGGCCATGCCCACTTCCCCGCTGGAGGGACACATATAGACCTTATAGATGGTCTTGTGGTTGTATTTCTCGCTGTCGTACCGCTTGCGCGACCAGCGGTCCTGACCAGTAACATACGAAAAAACGGACCCCGCTTGGGCGTGGAAGGGAAAGCTCCTGTTCGCCATCTCTCCTGCCGTCGGCGGTACCGATGCGATGTGCCCGCCCCAGACCCAGTCCTCATCTGCGTTGTGGTCCGCCGCCCCGTCGAGGTGCGGCAGGTTGCCGTCGAAGTCGCTGGTATACGTGAGACAACCCAGGACCAGCTGGTGGAGGTTGCTCTTGCATAATGCGTTGCGCCCGCTCTCCTTCGCCTTGCCCAGCGCCGGTAGCAGCATAGCTGCCAGAATAGCAATGATCGCGATGACAACGAGCAGCTCGATGAGCGTAAAGCCGCAATTCCTGGCGGGACCCCTGACGGAGAAGTTCATGTGGATGTCCTTGCCGATTCAGGCGTTGAAGAGTTGAAGCAGCATTCTTGATCTGGTCCCAACCATGCCAGCGTAGATTCCAGATGGAAAGCTCAATTTTCTGATGGCACAGCCTGTTGTTCGTCGGCCCCGGGGATGACTTCCCACTTCAGATTATCCACATAGAACACGCTCTCTTTTGTGCCGGTACTGCTGAACCCGAGCCAGTGGAGCTCACGGAAGTCCTCACCGGAGATGGGCAGTCGGGGAAAGGCTCGGACTTTTCCGTCCTCGGTTCGAATGGTGAGGGTGAAGGTTGGTTCGGTCTGTTTCCCGAGCGCGGCCTCGATTGCGACCGTGATCCAGGACTCGGGCGGAACACCGGTCAATTCCCTCCCAGCAGCGCTGATCCTGCCGTCGCCGGTGAAATGGAGACTGGGTCCGATATTGCGCGGGTAGGTTCCGGTATCGCGCCACTCGGTGAAGAACTCTGCGTTGCGGTCGAACCAGACCTGGAAGCTCTGGCGCACGATGCCCTCGCGCAGGCGCGGCACATAGTAGAAATGCGGCTCCCACGCGGGCGTCGCATCCGGGGAATCGACGATCATGAGCGATTGCTCGCCTGTGGCTGCGCGCTGGTTGGAGATTCGGATGTCGGCGCCGTCGCCCACACCGCTGAGCGTGGCCTCTGCGGGCGAGCCATCCACGGGTGTCCCTTCGAAGTCATCGTTGAGGAGCAGAGGCGCGGGCGGTGCGGGTGGAGGCGGTAGCGGGATGTGAGCGCAGTCGGCGTGTCGTGCTTCCCCGGCCCAGGCGGGGTCGCCGTACAGCCCGACCCCGGTGAGGTCCGGGGGTTGGAACCCGAGTTCGAGTGCGGGTGAATCGGGATGCAGTGTGAAATCGTGGACCGCCGGGTCGATGAATTGCGGATCCGCGATCCGGGAGTGCGGATCAAGGCCGAGTGCCTGCCACTGATCCCATGTGTAGCGGAGAAATCGGAGCTGGTGCGGATTGCTTGTGTGCCAATAGAGGTTGTGGTCCCAGGTCCCGAGCGGGTCGTCGGCCGCGAGCCGTTCATCGAGCGTGTGCTGCACGTGCGGGATCAAGAGCTCGCCCTGTGTGAGCAGTACAATATTGCGTTCGAAGCTGCATTCCGGTTTCCCGAAGTACGGCCAGAGGGCGTGGTTGGCGGAGAGCGCGAAGATGTTGTTGCGAATGACGTGCCCGTGGCCGCCGTTGTTGTACATCACCCCGCCGCTGCAGGTGTTGTACACGAGGTTGTTTTCCACGGTGTACTCGCCGCAGCGCCCATCGAGATAGATGCCCCAGCCGAAATTGGGTGTGGAGTAGGGCCAGATATCATGAAAGATGTTGTTGCGGATGACACTGCCGGGTGAGACGCCGAGGCAGTAGATCAGGCCGGCGTCACTCAGTTCGCCGTGGACCAGGTTATGCACATGGTTGAATTCGACGAGGTTGTGATGGGTCCGGTTCGGCTCCAGGCCCCAGTTCCAGCCGATGCTGATGCCGGAATAGCGCATGTCATGGATGTCGTTGTGGGCGATCCGGTTCTCACTGCTCTGCGCCACCCAGATCCCGACGCCGGCCGGGTAGACGTGGCCGCCGTCGTAGATGTGGTTGTTGTCGACCAGGATCCGGCTGGACTCGGTCTCATCGGTTTCGGACATGCGCGCCTCACCGACCCGGATACCGCCGGCGCCGAGGTCGAACAGGCGGTTCTGCTGGATGCGTGAATCCTTGCAGCCGCGGCGCAGCCAGATGCCGTAGGTGCCGATATGCGCGACTTCGCACGCCTCGATCGCGCAATGGCGCGCGCCGTCGGCTGTGACGGCGGCGGGGACCTCAACCGCTGCCTGGGTGCTGCTGTTGCCCTCTTGCGCGAGCACCCAATCGGCATGATGGAAGGTCAGACCACGTAGGGTCAGGTGCTCCACGAACTTGGACTGATCCGGGTTGCCGTTGATGCGCACCAATTCGGTGAGGACCGGTGCGATCACCTCGACCGAGTCCATCTGCTCTCCCGGCAGCGGCATATAGCTGAGGAGCCCCGTCGTGCGGTTCAGGTGCCACTCGCCCGGCTGGTCGAGCAGCGCGAGCGCGTTCTCGACGTAATAGCGCTGGGCCTCCTCCCAGAGGCCGAGGCTCCACCATTCCTTCATCGGTGCGGTGAATTGAACGATGTTCCGATCGGTGTCGATCCCAGCGATCCGGTGGATCGAGGTCTCCCAGGAGTGCATGAGGACGATGCTGACGTCGTTCAGCGGCTCCCACGGCTCGAGCTCGCCCGGGTGGAAGACGAATCGGTCGCGGGCGTAGGGCTTCGCGTTCTGGATCGGCTCACCGGGCAGGAACCCGGCGATCCTGTAGTACCCGGCATTGGGTGCACGCGCCCGCAGCCGGCGTGTGCCGTTGACAAAGAGTTGTTGGAAGTACCAATCCCCGGAGCGGACCTCATCCAGCTGGGCTTGCCAGAGTCCGTTGGGTCCCTGTTTCCAGCCCTTGATCAGCCGGCCGCCGCTGAGCACGGGGCGTTCCCCGGGGTAGGCGCTGTATAGGACCGGTCGTGCCCGCGTGCCGGAGTCCTCCGGCTCGAACTGCAGCGGATGGGTGAGGAAATAGGTGCCGCCACGCACCAGCACATGCACCGGCCCGCTCGACTTCCATCGGCGCGCCGCCTGTTGCGCGCGCTGCAGTGTAGCGAAGGGCCCGTCCGATCGGTCGGCATTGGGTGCGGCGAGCGCGCCTGACCACGCGTCATTGCCGTCGGTCGCGACATAGATCTCCATAGCACTAACCACCGTGGTGAACAACAACCCCAAAAGGCTGAGCAGCAATCGTGTCCGCATTGTGAACCCCTCCCCGGCATGCCTTTGGATGCCAGCGTTTATTGCAGTGGGTATCAATGTTACCCGAAAAGGTATCCGCTTTCCCAACCAGGCTTTCCCATCCGGATCCGGAGAACCTCCCGCAGAGGGCGCGGTGGCGTCTTCGACCTGCCGATGGGGTTGGGTAGTTTCCATGCTCTGCACCCTACCTTTTTGGGGGGGGGTATTAAATACTCCGTTTCAGCAGACCTCGTCTTCGCATTCCCCGTATCCCAACTCGTACTCGCTCGCCCAACTTCTCGTGATCTAGTTCCAATCGCATCCTCGTGTACAGGAACGCGTATCGCTTCGCTGTTTACGCGTACGTTTTTGGGCCCCGCAAGGCAGTTGCTGAAAACTGTTTCGATGGAGCTGGAGGTCGTCCGAAAAGGTATCCGCTTTCCCGACCTGACCTCCCCATCCGGACCCGGAAAGCCTCCCGCAGAGGGC
>CALLYA010000559.1 GCA_937875495.1 uncultured Verrucomicrobiota bacterium | reverse complement strand
GATCTTGTTTCGGCATTGACCTCCTTAGACGACCTCAAGCCCGGCCCAAAAACGTGCGGTACACGTACACGTACACGACGATGATACGGCGAGTACGAGTACGGGTACGGGTACGTGTACGGGTAAGGGCAGGAGGGTTTACCGATCGGTCAGATCATCGTCCGAATCGGAATCGGAATCAGTGGACCGGTGGACGTTCCCATACACGCGGCTCGAAAGGGAACTCGGGTAGGAGAAGTCAGGAGAGCGACAGCGAGTACGAGTACAAGTAGGAGTAGGAGTAGGAGGAAGACGTTGGCCCAAACAACAAGAGGGTGCCGTGATCGCGCTTGGCCCTTTTGGGCCTGCTAAAAACGATAAATTCAAAAAATATCCCCAAAAGATAGGGATCAGAGCATTGGCTCTCCCCCCCCGGCCAGGTCGAAAACGCCGCCGCGTCCCCTGCGGGAGGCTCTCCGGATCCGGATGGGAAAGCGGCTGGCTTTTCAGACGACCCTAGACCGGATCATTCCAACGACCGTGTTTGCGGATCAAAGCCACCAGCCGTTCCTCCGCCTCCTGCTCCGGGATGGCACGCTCGACACATTCCCGACCCACAAAGAGCTGCACCCGACCTGGGCCGCTGCCCACGTATCCGAAATCTGCATCCGCCATCTCACCAGGGCCGTTCACGATACAGCCCATAATGGCAATCTTGACGCCTTTGAGATGCTGCGTTCGCGCCCGAATCCGCGCCGTGGTCTCCTCCAGTTGGAACATGGTCCGACCACATGACGGGCAGGCGACGTACTCCGCCTTCGAAACCCGCATGCCGACCGCCTGAAGGATATCAAACGACAACACCACCGCATCCGCTTTCGAAAAGAACCGGTTCTGAATCCAGATCCCATCCCCGATCCCGTCCAGAAACAGCTTTCCCAGACGAGCCGAGGCAAGCAGGACCCCGGATTCCAAGTCCGAATGAGGACCTGCCCAAGAATCCATGAGGATCATCGGCCAACTCGGACAACCCAGCACCTCTGCGACCCGATCGAGGGAGTGGGCCAAGGCGTGATGCGCAGAAACCCACCCCGCATCCTGTTCCTCACGCCCCTCCAGGAGAAAGACCACGGGGCGGTTGCGCATTCCAGGCACCGACAAAAGCCGTTCGGTCAAGGACTCCAGCTCATCGACCCAGACCCGGATCGCAACCGGGAGTCCGGGATTCTCGCCACGTGCCAAAAATTCCAGATCCTCCACGGCCATCGGCTTGACGCCGCCACCGTTCCAGCTCACTCCAGGTCGCGCAAGCAGGAGGTCCACAGGCATGTCCCCGTCCCGCTGAAGCTCAAACACGCCCACACCCTCGGGACTCGCATCCTGGAAAACCGCCGGGACCTGTCCGCCGCCCAGCCGAACGCCCTGCCACATCACCTCGCGACAAGGTCGACGAATATATTGATAGTCGGTCTCTGCGCCTATGCCGTAGGACGCTGCAGTTCCCAGAGAGGCCAAGCCTGGGAAAAAACCGTGTCGGGAGCTGAGCTCGATCAACTTCCGTGCAACCGGGATCTCCACGACAGGGTCCTCGGTCAAAGAGACACGAATCGTGTCTCCCAACCCCTCCAGCAACAAGGCCCCGATCCCCACCGCCGACTTCACCCGTCCATCCCTTCCGTCTCCCGCCTCGGTCACACCAAGATGCATGGGATAACGCCACCCAAGCTGCTCAAGCCGATCACGCAACATTCGATAGGCCGCCACCATGACCTTCGTCGACGATGCCTTCATCGAGAGCACCACGTCATGATAGTGAAGCCCTTCACAGATGCTCAGGAATTCGACCGCGGATTCCACCATACCCAAAGGTGTGTCCCCATAGCGGTTCATAATCCGGTCGGACAACGAGCCGTGGTTCGTCCCCACCCTAAGTGCAACCCCGGCCGCCTTGCACTGCATCACCAAAGGACTGAACGCCTGTTCGATGCGTCTGATTTCAGCCGCGTATTCGGCATTGGAATATTCGCGGACCTGGTTCTTCTTACGATCCGCGAAGTTGCCCGGGTTGATTCGGACCTTTTCAACGTGACGCACCGCCTCATGCGCAGCTTCCGGAAGAAAATGAATATCGGCGGACAGCGGCGTATCGACGCCACGTCGTCGCAGCTCCTGGCGGATCGGTCCTAACGCGGCCGCCGCACGCACACTAGGGGCCGTGATCCGGACGAGCTCGCAACCGGCTTCAACCAGGCGGATCGACTGCTCGACCGTCGCCTGCTGATTCATGGTGTCGGTGTTGGTCATCGATTGAACCCGGACCGGTTCGTCTCCGCCCATGCCCAGGTTGCCCACGTCCACTCTGCGGGTCCGCCACCGCACCATCGGTTGAATTCCATTCGCCACAGCCAACACTCCGATCCGATCCATCCAGCTGTCCGTTCCAAACGCCCCATTGTTCCATGGTGCCCAAACTCCCACATAACCTATGACCATACAAAACAAATCCAAGGGGACATGGCGGCTTCTCAGCGAAAAGAATTGATTTCCACCGCGGTCCAGGCCACATCCTTCGATCATGAAATGGGAATCGATCATCCTCGCTTCAATTTTGTCCTGCCTCTTTTTGGCCGGCTGGATGCACTCGATCTCCACTCGCTTCCGCCCCCCGGATGCAACCGAACAGACCTCGCTCGACGGGCGGCATGGCACGCCCACCCTCCCCTTCGATCCGGGCAACAGTTTGCTCCAAGAGGCCCGCGCCTCAATGGCCGGCGGTAATCTGGATGCCGCCCGCGAGACCCTCTACAGGCTGCTCGATCGCCATCCCAAATCAGCCGGCGTCGTGGAAGCGGAAAGGCTGATCGGTCAGATGAACTGGGAACAACTCCTCTCCCCAAGCCCCAGCCCCGGCAAGACACTGCACACGGTCCGCCGCGGAGACAGCCTCGCCAGCATCGCCAAGCAGTACAACACCAATATCGAGCTGATTCAGGCTATCAACAACATCGAGGGTACCCTGATCCGCATCGGCCAGGATCTGTACGTCTGCACCCTGCAGTTCAGCGTTGTGGCCGCTCCCGACGACGGCAGAATTAGAATCATGGCCGACAACCGCTTGTTCAAATCCTATCCAGCCGGTTTCGCCCGCATCGATTTCAGCCGGTTCGCGTCCTCCGATGAGCCTCCACTCCTGGACGGGCGTTCCCTCAATCCGACCCTTCGGGAGGCGGGGCGAACCCTCTCCAAAGACGATCCCGCAAACTACCTCGGCGCAGCCCAACTCACCCTCAATCAAAGAGGCCTCTCGATCCATGGGAGCCGGCCGACCGATCCGGTCGCCAACTTCACCGGGCCCGGTAGAATCCGGATGCATAACGAGGATATCCTTGAGCTCTATCTGATCCTGCCCCTGAAGACCCCGGTTTTTTTTGTCCTGGACACACCTCAGGCTCGCTGATGCAACGGAACCGATGTTCGCACCTTGCAGCCGTGTGATCGCAAAGGATATTTCCTGATACAATTTGCACCCCGCTCGTTTAGGGAATAACGAATAGCTGGCGGGCAAGGATTTGGCGCGACACACGGGATGGTTTGGAACTCGAAACTACCGACGGGAATGGATGAATGACCCTCTCCACTTTGGAATTTGAACGGCCGATTCGAGACCTGGAAGATAAACGGGAGCAGCTGCTTCAATTGGCTCAGGAGCACGGTATCGACGTCGCGCGCGAACTCGATTCCCTCAATTCCAAGCTGGCCGATCTCAAGAGGACCGTCTACGCCAACCTCACCCCGTGGCAGAGTGTCCAGCTGGCCAGACACCCGAGCCGGCCTCAGACTCAAGACTACATCAATCGGATCATCACCGATTGGCAGGAGCTGCACGGCGATCGACACTTCGCGGACGACGAGGCGATGATCACCGGTTTGGGGAAACTGGAGGGAAGAAAGATCGCCGTGATCGGACAGCAAAAGGGTCAGGACGCGATCGAACGAGTCCGCCGCAATTTCGGCATGCCACACCCTGAAGGCTATCGCAAAGCGCTCCGAGTCATGAAGCTCGCCGGTCGTTTCGGCATTCCCATCCTCTGCCTGATCGACACCGCGGGGGCATACCCCGGCGTCGGCGCGGAAGAGCGTCACGTCGCCGAGGCGATCGCCGTCAACCTGCGCGAGATGTTCACCCTGCCCGTTCCCATTGTCGCGGTCGTCATCGGTGAGGGCGGCAGCGGTGGCGCCCTGGGGATCGGAGTCGCCGACCGGGTGCTCATGCTCCAGTACGCGTACTATTCCGTCATCTCCCCGGAGGGTTGCGCCGCAATCCTCTGGAAAGACCGCGCCTTTGCGCCGGATGCTGCGGCAGCACTCAAAATGACCGCACCCGACCTTCTCAAACTGGGCGTCGCCGACGAGATCGTCCCGGAGCCACTCGAGGGCGCACACAGGGATCCTGATGCCACGGCACAGGAAGTCCAACAGGCCGTCGCCCGCTGCTTCAACCAGCTCTCTGAATACTCACCGGAGCAGCTCCAGGCCACCCGCTATGAGCATTTTCGCCGAATGGGTAAATTCTCGGTCAAGTCCCAACCCGCCGCGGAGGACAAGCCCCAAGGCGTTGAAGACAAGGGCGTACATTGAATAAGCCCCCGAACCAGGACCCGGTTGAACTGCCGACGGTATCGTCTCCCACTCGCATCGGAGACCGCTTCCCAGGGGTCGAGATCCGGCACGCCCATGAAAATGATGTCCCGGGCATCGCGGAAATCATCAACTACTACGCACGCTCCAATCTCTTGCTGCCGCGCAGCGAAGCGAGCGTGGCACAGGCCCTTGGCGGGTTTCTCGTCGCATCCGACCCTGAAACGGGCGCACTCTTGGGGACCAGCGCACTCCATCCTTACAGCCCCAAGCTCGCGGAGGTGCGATCACTGACCGTCCATCCCGAGGCTCAAGGCCTCGGAATCGGATCCAGATTGGTCCGGGCCTGCATGGAAGAGGCCAAGAACCGTGAATTCGAGCGCCTCTTCGCCCTGACCTATCAAATTGTCTTCTTCCACAAACTCGGCTTTCAAGTCGTCTCGAAACAGACCCTGCCGGAAAAGGTGTGGAGCGATTGCATCTATTGCCCCCGCTACTACGACTGCAGCGAAGTGGCCATGATGATTCTTCTGGCCACCCCGCGCAGACACCCTACCTGAGCCGACAGACCCGCCTATAGGCCGGTCTGCGTGCGACACGCCTGGACCGTGTTCGCCATCAACATCGCAATGGTCATCGGCCCTACCCCACCAGGCACGGGAGTCACAAAACTGGCGACCGGTAGTACCGCGTCGTAGTCGATATCTCCTACGATCCTATAGCCCCGTGGCTTCGTGGCGTCCTCGACTCGATTGACCCCGACATCAATCACGACGGCGCCAGGTCTGACCATGTCCGCCTTCACCAGATGCGCCTGGCCGACAGCACTGATCAGGATCTCCGCACGCCGGGTTTCCGAACCAAGATCGGGAGTGCGGGAATGACACACAGTCAGCGTGGCATCACCGAACTCCCCACGCTGCAAAAGCAGATGCGCCAGAGGCAATCCCACAATTCGGCTCCGACCGATGATCACAACCCGCTTCCCCCGGGTCGATACCTTGCACTCCTGAAGGAGCCGCACAATACCCGCAGGGGTGCACGGCCGTAAGGCATGCGGCGCACCGAGTGCGCAAAGCCCAACGTTGATCGGATGAAACCCGTCCACATCCTTTTCCGGCACGATCGCCATCACCAACTCGTGCTCGTTCAGTGCCACAGGGAGTGGAGATTGTACCAGGATCCCGTGAATCTCCGCGTTCTCGTTGCACGACCGGACCAACTCCAACAATTCCTGTTGCGTCGTCGTCGGAGGCATTCGGTAGATGAACGATTTGAAACCGAGTTCTTGGGCCTTTTTCTCCTTCGCAAGAACATAGCTGAATGAGGCCGGATCATCCCCGACCATGATGACCGCCAGCCCGGGAACGACGCCGTTCACCTTCAAACGCTCCACCTGCAAACTCGTCTCCGCGTTCACTTTTTGGGCGACCGCGCGCCCATCGATCGGCTGTCCCATATCGGCAACCTCCTCCTAATCCCGCGATCGGATACCACTCCCGGACTGTTCCGTTCGAAACCCATCGACGTCACACCCGGCCGAAGTCCAGTCACTGCCAAGTCGTGGCGACTTCCTCCACCTGCAACAACGGCCGCGACCAGCTCTCGACGAACAGACGCCGCCCTTGAACGCGAATCTCACGCCCGAGGTACTTTGCCAGATCCAGCTTGGGCGCAACGACGAAACAGTCCGGATACCAGTTCGTGCCGTATTGCTTCTCCAGAATGAACAAGTTCGGAATGTTCTGCACCGGTGCACGCTTCAATCGCCCCTGAATTCGCGCTGGATTCCCCAACAGCCTGAACTCATGCTGGGTCGGCCAGTTCAGTGAAGAGGCCTTGAGTTCGATCGGCTCCAACATCTCCGCGGTCGGCGTCCCCCCGTCCTCACGGAGAACCGAGGCCACAAACCTGCGACGATCGTCAGGATTCTCCTCCGCCTGCGCTTGCCTTGCCGGTGCACTCTCCACAATCGGCGAAAATAGCGGACCGGATCCCTCAGCCGCAGAGGCAACGTTCTCGATCGCCTCCGAGGAAGAGGCGGCAACGGTCGGCACCGCCGGTGCCTCGACCTCTGCAACATTGGTCGGCTCCAGAACCGCGACATCAGTGGAAACGCCCACGTCCTCGGGCACCGGTTGCGGCACAACGGCCGTTACAGCCGTCTCCGCGGCCAAGCCTGGTGAAGTCCTCGCCGCAGCGGCTTCCATCTCCGTAACCGCTCCAGCCGCGCTCACAGCAGGCTGCGCGGCACCCGTCGTCGAGCCAGTTGTAGCAGCCTGCGGTGTTCCTTCCGCGGCGGCCTGCGTCGACGGCACACCTGTCGACGGTTGGCGCTGAGGCGAACCTTGTACCACCGAGGCGTCGGGCGCTTTCGGCAAGACTAAACTCCCCGGGATGACCGCACCACCGTCCGAACCGACCACGAAATCCTTGTGCACCCAGGCCAATACCGAGGGCGGCGGCTGAATCTTGATCCAGTCTCCAACTTCCTCGACGATCTTCAGCTTGTCCCCACGAACCACCGTTCCAACCCGATTGTGGCGAGTGGAGGGACCGGCCCGAAGATTCACCCGATCGCCCAAGACCTCTCCCTCTCGGACAAAATCCTTGTGCATCCAGACCGGCATACTCGCGGGTAACGGAAACGAGAGCCAATCTCCCTCCACTCCGCGAACCGGCAACACATCCCCACGCTCCAGCTGACCCATAATCTCGTAGTTCGTGCTGGGGCCCGAACGGATGTTCAGGCGGTCGGCAATGACCGTTACCTTCGGAACCGACTCCTGGACCGGGGCCCCTTCTTGGTCTTGTGCAGCGGCGTGTATGGCGACGGCAATGGTCGCGACGAGGATGGCCAACATACCCCGGCGAAATGCGAACGTGCCTCTTCGGTCAATCGACTTCATCCTTAGATACCTCGCTTATGCTTGCGGCAGGAAACCATTCCCCTTAACCCCGTCACCTCGCTCTGCCGATGTAAGGAGCGCGCCGATCTCCATCTCCGCCAGAGGGCGCGTCGCTCCCATCGGCAACGTCCCAAGGTGTACGGGGCCCAAACTGACTCGTATCAATCTGAGAATCGGAACGTCCAGTGCTTTCATCATCCGTCGAATCTGCCGGTTCCTGCCCTCCAGCAGTTCGATCTCGACCCAATGGGTGCTCCCATGATTTCGGTCTCCCAGATTACGTACCGACGACGCAGTAAGCAACACTTCGAGTTCAGGATCGAAAATCCCCTGCAAACAGCACTGGGTCATGCGATCGCTCCATGCAACGCCGATCTGCACGCGATAGACCCGGGGCAGGTGATGTCGCGGATGCGTAATCGCCTGCGCCCATTGCCCATCCGTCGTGAGTAACAGGAGTCCCTCACTCAAAAAATCAAGACGCCCTACGTACAGGAGGGCGTCCGTATTGACTCGCTGCGAAGCGAGGAAATCGAAAATCGTCCGTTTTTGATCCGTCGATTTTCTGGAACAGAGTAGCCGAGGAGGCTTGTGAAAGGCTAGATAGCGCTGCTGTGCGAGCGAGACTACGTGACCGTCCAGGGTGACGATATCTTTTCCGGGACGAACCTTGACCCCCAACTCTTGAGAAATCCGGCCGTTGATCCGTACCCGCCCAGCCAAAATGAAAGCCTCACATCCCCGCCGCGATCCACAACCGGCACGCGCCAAATAGCGCTGAAGCCGCCAGGCCTCCTCGTTCGAATCCGACTCCATGATGCTTTTCGACAAATCAATCCTCAGGCTTGGTCTTCGGGAGACCGAGGACCTTATCGCCATCGCTCCAGCGCCCGAGCTTCTTGAGGAGCTCTACACGCTCAAACCGTTTCAAAACATTGCGCCGCGTCCGGATCTTGCTCGCCAGCTTCAGTGATGGATGCATGGACATGGTATGGCCTCCCTGGATGTGAATAAAATTTCCGATCGATGTCGCGCCTTCAGCCCATTTGGAATTCCGCAGGTCGAATCCCTCCTCGGCCAATCAAGCCCGCTCGCCCACCGCGCAAACCCATTGCCGCAGTGTCACGGTGGGAACGTTCCGACCATCCCTGCCGTCCAATGGCGGGCCGCCGACATTGAACCGCTACATTTGAAGACCCTCAACCGATTGTCAACACAAGGCGCGCCTTTTCTCCGCCGCTTCCGATTTGAATCGGTCGGATCCCTAACGAGAGTCCGTCCGAAAACGCCACCGCGTCACCGCGCCTCTGCGCGAGGATCCCCGGGTCGGCGTCGGGGGCGGCGAGCTGCTGTCGATTCCTTTCGGGCAGCCTCTAACGACGGCGGGGCGGAACCGTCACCCCAAACCCGCCGGAGACCCCACTCGGTATCAACGCCTCGTGGAGGCGACGGTAAAACCTACGCGGCTCCCAGGACTTGATGAGCCAGCTCGAATTCAGAAATCCCGACGCATCCCCTCCCCCCTGGTAGAAATGCCGCAGGTTCGCCTCCGTCCCGTCTGGAATCCACCCATCCAGGACGACTTTAGACTCGGATTCGTCCCATTGGTGCCCCGTGATCGAGGCAATGGTAGGAAGGGGCAATCCAACCAGCCGCCCCCGAGCCGGCTCCGGCCATAGCATCCATTCGCGTCCTTGGGGGTCCGCCCGCAAGACCCACCCGCCCACCGGCTCCCCCGGCGGTGGAATGGTCAGGGAACCCGAGTGCCGAAAATTCAATTCTGAAGCATTAAGGATCCGTTCGCCGGAAAAGCCCGAGGGAGTCAACCTCCCGGTATACACCGCCCAGTCCTCATGCCCCACTCCATTCTCGACGAACATCCCCATCAACCATTCGGAGCGTGCGGGGTTTCCAGCTGCGGCATACCGCACATCTACGGATTCTTCCAGGTTGCCACCCAACAGCCATTGCATCCAGAGCGGGGACTCCTCACAACAAGTGGCTCCCGCTCCAATGGAAAAAAGCATCCATGGAGACCCAGCCGTAGCGCCCTCCAGGAAGACTTCAATCCCGTTTTCACTAATGCCCAACTCCATCGCTCCAGGTTCCAGATCCGAGGTTTCCGTCCCGAGGTAATCAGCCGAAGCCTCCACCCATGATCGCCAAACCTCCACTTGGAACGACGTCTGATCCCACCGCCCGGTCCAGACATTCTCCGAATCCGCAAGGATGAGATCGCTCCCATCTCCAACCCAATCGAAACCCTCCGGAAGTGCAGCACCCTCGGGAATAATCAGGGCGCTCCGCCAGCGCCCCTCAGGAGTCGGCGCTTCCACAAGCCCCGCCTCGCCGGTCTCCGGGTGGAAGTAAGCAACGACACCCTCGTCATCAGTAGGGGCAAAGAAGAGCCAGACCACTTCCCCCCCAGGGGCGATGAGGATCCGATCACACGACATGCCTGATATTTCCGGCGCCAAGGTCGTAATTTCCGCTTCAGTAAGAAGGGCGGAGGATCCCAGCCCCAGCCCCACCCCCGGGACATAGACCGCGGCACGCCCATCACCTGGCATCATTGCCATTGCCGATGGTTGCGTCTGCTCGATTCCCCACGAGGCGACCACACGTCCAGTGATCGGGGCGGCTACCCGGCTGAAGCCTGTATAGGCGATGTAGAGACTCCCCGCGTCCTCAGTTTCATAAACCCGGTCGCCGGGAGCACCCCAAACCGACTCGTTCATCCCATCCTGATCAAAATCAGCAACAGTCACACCGCGCCCCAGCTTCAGCTCCGAAGCAAGACCATCAATCACCAGTTCCCATTCCGGCTTGAAACCATCGGGGCCCTCCCAAGCCTGCCATGAAGGCCGACCGGCAAAGACATACCCGCGACCTGAGGCTGTAACCCCCTCCGCATTCGACTGAAAGGCGCCTAAAAGGATTTCATCAATTCCATCTCCGGTCAGATCTCCACAGACTTGATCCACACCCGCTTGCCCCCCGGGCAAATCGCCCGTCAGCTTGACGCTTCCTCCCACCGCCCCACCCACGGGAATCACCCCTTGGGTGAGAAATCCCTCCGCTCCGAATAAGACAGTCACCGATCCAATCTCCGGAGCGGAAAACCCCCAGGGATCGTCGAAGGCCTTTGGTGAACTCACGACCAGATCGAGGTGCCGATCGCCATCCATGTTGGCCACATCGACCGCCCAGCCGAATCGTCCGTCGGGATAGTCGCCGAACAGCATACACTCCGCATCGCTTACCGAGTAGTCGATCACCTCGGCATCCCTTAGGTGCGCCCCCCCTCCCAGGACAGCCACAGCACCGACCTGCGGCATAAAATCGTAACCATGGGAAGGTGCGCCAATAGCGAGATCAACAATCCCGTCTCCATCGAGGTCGCCACTACCCAGCGACTGCCCAAACCAGGGCACCTGCCCGGGCCGGCTGGAGGGACCTGCGATCAAGAGCGGAGGAGCCTCACCGGCAAGGTCAATCGCCGCAGCATCCCCACCCTGGAAGAAATCGGTGTGCCCCCAAAATACGTAGGCTACCCCACTTCCCATCGTCACCGGGCCGCTGGCCAAGGGAGCACCGGCAACCAGATCGGCATAGCCGTCACCGTCGATGTCTCTAAGTAGAACCGAACGACCCAGCTCGTCGTATTCCTCGGCGCCGAAGAGCGAAAAATCCGCCGGGTCACTGGCCAGGTAGAGCGTGGTCGGTGCAGCGAGATTGAGTGACCGCCCCCGAAAGATGAAGACAGCTCCAGCAGCCGGGCGGTTGTGAGGACGAGCACGATAGGCACCGACCGCCAAATCATCGAGTCCGTCACCATCCAAATCGCCCATCGAAATCCCATAGCCGAAAAAGACCGAGTCCCCAACAATCCGAAGCGCAGCCTCGTTGGAATGGAAATCAGGGCGCATCGCCCCAATCTGCTCACCCCCTAGAAAGAGGTAGACCTCCCCGTTCTTCAAACCGGCCATCGATTCGGCCCAGGCTCCCGCAGCCAGGTCAGGAAAACCATCCCCATTAAAATCGCCTGTCGCCAGGGTGGACCCGATTCCCACCTGCGGTACCGCACCCTGGACCTGCTGAACCCGATACTGAAATTCGCAGTCGAGCCCCTGGTCGAAATAGGAACGGCAGAGATCGATGTCCTTGCAGCTGCCCGTCCCCCACCCCAGCGGACCGCTGAACAGCAACGCAGCCAACAGAACAGGACGCATTTCCGTCACACAACACAGGCGCGAAGCCAGGGGCCGGTATCCCCCCCTAATCCGCCTCACCGACCTCGACACCCATGCCCCAAAACGGAACGTTCGATCACGGGTCAGGGCGACTGATGATGGTATACCAGTTGAAATAAACACGATTGAAGGTGCCTTCTTCCAAGCGCTTGATGCTACCATCCATATAGACCAGATTCATACCGCCGCTGTGCCAGGGCATCTGGTCCCATATCAGAGGCGCGCTCGCACTGCGGGCTCGCGGGGGGGCATCGGGAAGAAGGTCGTTGTACATGTAACTGGAGGTGTTGGGTGGCAGCATGACCCCCGATGCAACCCGCCAACCGGTCAGTTCAGCACTCTTGCGCGAGGGATCCGCACTGCACCAAAAAACTCCCGAACCCCCGACATACCCAGGCACCAACCAATCCTGAAGTGTTCGCCGCTCATACTTGGTCCCCCGGCGAACGTAACTACGCGGCAAAGCCCCGTTGTCATCGGAAAACATCTTCAGCGCAAGATCCATCTGGTGGAGGTTGTTGATACATTGAACCTCACTGGCTTTTGCCTTCACCCGGAGAAGGACCGGCAACAGCAAGCCCATCAAGACCATCATCAGCCCCGTCACCAGGAGCAGCTCCAACAGTGTGAAGCCCCCCTTCGTCCGCAAGCCAGATGTCATGAAGTTATTGTCCATGTAGTGCCGCGTCCCTTCTCCTCCGGCAAATTAGTGGAGCCTGATGTCAATCAGCCTCTCACCGTTCCCCTGAGAATGTCAACACCAACCGCTCCTTGCATCGGTTGGCGAACCTCCCAGGTCACCCCTAGAAAACCGACTATAAGGAATTCACTTTCTGCAGAGCAAGCTCATATTCGGGAGAATTTGCACCCTCCTTGATCACCTTGCCGTAGAACACCTTAGCCTGTTCAACATTCGCCATGTCCTCATGGATCTTGGCCATCGCTGAATAGACCAGGCTTTTGAAGTGCCCGATATTGGGCGATGCCAAGGCCGCCTCAAGGTCGTCCAGCGCCTGTTGCGGTTTTCCCAACGCATTATGGAGACTGGCCTTCCACAACATCAATTCCATGTTGTAGGCCTCGTTGCTGTAAGATTGCAAGACCTGATCAATGAGATTCAGGCTCCGCTCCAAATGCGCCGGCTTCTGGTGCATGATCCCTAATTTCACCAGATAACTCGCGTCGTGCAGGAGCTCCCATAGCTCCTGTGGATGCTGGATGTTCGTCAGAATGTCACACGGCTGCATCAACCGCTCCAAACGAGTCGGATTATGGCCCGGGCCAATGTCGAGATAGACCGTCGGTACACGGTCCACGAATTGCGCCGGCATGTGCCCCATCACCATCCTGTCCGCCCACTCTCTGCTCTCAAATCCATCCAAAACCCGGCAGAGCGGATCGCTTCCGCGATCGATCGGCAGACGCGCCATCTCCGATACACCATCTATCGCCTGGACGTATTCCCCAGATCGGACAAATAACAGCGAATTGAATTCGCGCTGTTCGACCAGGACCTTGCCCTCCGTGACCAGCACCCGAGTCTTCTCTTCCGGATCGACGGTAACACCGAAAACCGTTCCCACCGGCTCCACTACCGCTTGCGGGGTCGTGACCACCAGGGGGAATTCCTTTCGGTCAGCCTGATTTCGAGACCGAACCAAGAGCGTGCCCGTGGCAATCTCGATCGCAGTGTCTTTCATCCATGGCCTCGATGGGAGGGAGGTGAACGACATCTGCGTAGCCCCAACGATCTCGAAGGTCAGATCCTCCGACAGCGTCAGATCCACAAGCGCCCCCTCGTCCGTGATCAGAGTTGACCCCTGCGGGATCGCCATGCCCGGGATCAGCCCCGTGCGGACGGAATCCTCCGTCTTCAGCACGATATTCCCGTACACGTTCGCAACACGAAGTGCGTGCGGCTCAAATTGCGTGGAATAAAACATACCGAAGGCAACCGCCATAACCAGCACCACCGCCGCAGCAGCCCAGGCCCGAGCCGTCGGAAGGACGAGGATTCCACGTCCAAACCGGGCCGCCCAAGAGACCTCCACCGGGTTGAACCAACCCGCGGACCGCCGCTTGCGACCTTCGCGAACCATGGCCAGCTGCTCGCCCATCAGACGTGCATGCATGCTTCTATGGAAACGGTCCGTTGGCCGCAACCGTGACATCTGGCGTAGCGCTGACGGTAGGTCTTCGCCTGTCCATTTAGACTGACTCATCGTCTCCTCGCTATGCGCTTTGAAATTGTTCAATTCCCCACTTCCCAAATTACGTTTCCGATGTCCAGCTTTTTTCTGAATGATAACGCCTTTGAAGAATATCCCTCAGCCGCTTGTGCGCCCTGTTCAGGCGAACATGCACTGCATTTTCCTGACAGTTGAGAAGTTGCCCCACCTCTCGGCCACTCAACCCCTCGATGTCCCGCAGGATCAAGACCCGTCTCAGCTTGATCGGGAGTTCCATAATCGCATCTTGCAGGCATCGCTCAAATTCCGCACCAATGGTCTGCCGATCCGGTTGGTCGGCGGCAGGAGCCACACACTCCAAACGACCGGTCTCATCCTTTTCGTCGTCCGGCCGCAGCAATTCCACATGCACCCCTTGGCGGCGCTTCCAGTACCGCAGGCGATCCTTGGCTAGGTTGCCCGCCACACGGTACAACCATGCCTTGGTATGCCCCTCCATCTTGATGGACCCCAGGGAGCGATACAGGCGTACAAAAGCCTCCTGTGCCAGCTCTTCCGCATCGTGATAGTTTCCCACCAAGCGGTAGACGTAGTTCAGGATCGGCTCCTTGTAAGCCCCGACCAATTCCTCGAAGGCTTCAAGATCCCCAGATTGTGCTTTGCGGAAAAGCTCCTCCGACATGATTGCGCCCAAACCCAAAAGCCTTGCCTCACGGCGGAAGACCCGCGCGGCCCTCCGGTCGCCTTGCCTTTCCAAAGAGCATGCCAGTGGCAACCCCATCATCCGGTCTCACCGGGGATCTGAAACTGACACCTCTGCGGAAACGTCGCCTTGGGGCATTTCTTACGCGTTCAACCAGACCTGCCCCGTTGTCGCCTCCACCGTATCCGTCGATCCCCTCACTTTGTCCAGCCTTTTCCCGCTCCATCCGGGCATGAACCCGTCATCTCTGATCGACGGTCAAATGCGGAATAAGGCACGAACCCCGCTCGCAGAGATCCGCCTATCACGCAAATGTCCGCAGAACATCAGGGAGCAAGTGGTTGTCCGAAAAGCTCAATGGCGAAACAAGAACCGTTCCGAAAACTCCATTGCTCCACAACGAAAGGCCTCCGGGACCGGATGGGGAGGACTCCCGCAGAGAACGGTAGGGCGCAGAAGTATATCGGGAGGCGGGATCCAGCTAGAGGGTATCCGATAAGGCACGCTCCTTCAGGCGTCGCCTCCAGGCAATGGTTGCCGATCCGTCCGATCATGGCCTGAATCGGGGTCGGGATCGAAATCGATTCCTGCCCTGGTTGGCACCTCGCCCTCATGGACCGCTCAATCTTCACCGCCGAGTT
>CALLYA010000558.1 GCA_937875495.1 uncultured Verrucomicrobiota bacterium | reverse complement strand
CCGACCTCGCGTGATGCCCTCCAGGGGCATCAGGCTTCCGGCCGCCAGGCCGGAATTTCCTGTCCCTCTCGAGTGTGCCCATGGCATTGTTACTGACGCCATGAAGCACTTCCAATCTTGTTTGATCATGCTGTGCGCTCTGATGGTGTCGGTTCGAGCTGGTGCCGACGATCATCTGGTGCGAAACCGTGTCATGGAACAGCTGGACCGCGGCCTGGTCGCTGTTCCCGCACAGGACCAGACACTCTTCGTCAGCTGGCGTCTCCTGGCTGAAGACCCGGAGGGTGTTGCTTTCGACCTCTTCAGGGTGCGCGGCGAGGAGCTGGCGGTAAAGGTCAATACCGCTCCGATCAGCGGGGCCACCTGTTACATCGACACCGCCCCCGGCGAGGCGCGTCCGCTTGCGTACTATGTTCAGCCGGTGGCGGCCGGCGAGGTGTCGGCTCCGGCGCCGAAGGTGGAGGTATGGCCGGAGGCGTACCTGGAAATCCCGATCCAACCGATCCCGGACTACCGTCCCGGCGATGCATCCGCGGCCGACCTGGACGGGGATGGGCAATGGGAGATCGTGCTGCATCAGACCTCTCGCGGGCGCGACAACTCCCACGCCGGGATCACCGGGACACCGGTGCTCGACGCGTATGAGCTCGACGGTACGCATCTCTGGCGCATCGATTTGGGGGTCAATATCCGGGAGGGTGAGCACTACACCCAGTTCATGGTCTACGACCTGGACGGCGACGGGAAGGCCGAGGTCGCCTGCAAGACCGCGGACGGCTCCAAGGACGGCCTCGGCAACATCATCGGTGACCCGAGCAAGGACTGGCGCAACGTTGATGAAAGGTCGCGCAGCTTCGGACGGATCCTGGATGGTCCCGAGTTTCTTACCATCTTCGACGGCCGCACCGGGGCCGCCTTGGCGACGGCCGATTACGTTCCCCCGCGCGAACCGATCGACGGCTGGGGCGGTATCGGTGGCAACGGCGGAAATGACGACTATGGCAACCGCTGCGACCGCTTCCTGGCCTGTGTCGCCTATCTCGACGGCCGGCTTCCGAGCCTGGTCATGTGCCGTGGGGTCTACGGTCGCACTGTGCTTGTGGCATGGGACTGGCGCGAGAACCGGTTGAGCCGCCGCTGGGTGTTCGATTCGGGGATCAGCGATCCGCCCTACGAGGACGCCTCGCCCTTTTCCGGAATGGGCGGGCACTCACTGGCCGTCGCCGATGTCGATGCCGACGGCAGGGACGAGATCGTCTACCACGCGATGACGGTCGATGATGACGGCACGGGACTCTACTCCACGGGGCGCAGGCATGGAGACGCCATGTACCTCGGCGATTTCGATCCGAAGCGTCCAGGGCTCGAGCTTTTCCTCATCACAGAGAACGAAGACCAGACCGTGCGTTTTCAGACCCCGGGAGCCGGCATGCACGACGCCCGCACCGGTGAATTGCTCTGGAGTCACAGTCCCGGCGTGGATGTCGGCGCCGGCCTGGTCGCCGATATCGACCCGCGGTATCCGGGTTGGGAGGCCTGGGGCGGACCCGGTGGTCTCCGCACTGCGCGCGGCGAGGAGATTGGTCCCTCCCCGCGCAATACCCAGTGGGCGATCTGGTGGGATGGCGATCTGCTGCGTGAGCTGCTCTCCGGCGGGAGCGTCATGAAATGGAACTGGCAGGCGGGGCGTGAGGAGCTGCTCTTCGCCACCGGCATCCGGTGGGGCGGGCGGCCATCCCTGACCGCCGATCTCCTGGGCGACTGGCGCGAGGAGCTGCTGATCCCAGCGCCCGACGGCCGCTCCCTGCGGCTCTATACCACCACCATCCCGACGGAGCACCGGATCGTCACCATGATGCAGGATCCGCAATACCGCCTCTCCGTCGCATGGCAGAACGTCGTCTACAACAAACCCGCGTCCGGCAACCTGAGGCCTGTGCCGCCCAGTGGTTTACAAGGCGGTCAAGCGCCGTGAGCAGGGGGGAAGGAGACCTCCGACGCCGCGGACCCATTCGGCGGATTCGATTTGCCGAACATTCCAATCTTCTACAATGCCAATCCATCGCAATTCAGGGGTTTGTTCCTATGAAAATTCATCGATCGCGTTTCCTTCCCGCGTTTGTGCTCAGCTTTAGCCTATTGGTCTTCTGCGCTGGTCATGCAGCAGAGCCGTCCAACGTCATCGCAGCGAATGCCGAGCGCGTAGCCGAGGTGCTCGAGGGCGAACGCCTCGAGGCCTTCGCCTCCTGGTGGGGCTTTGATCCCAACGATTCGACCGCGTATCTGCAGCGCGCCATCGACTCGAAGGTCCCCAGGTTGATCATCGATCGTCAGTCTTCGCCCTGGGTGACGGGTCCGCTCTCCGGGGTCAGCGGCCAAGAGATCATCCTGCAGCAGGGCGTGGAGCTGGTGGCACTCAAAGGCGCCTATCGCCCGAAAGGCGACTGCCTGTTATCCTACCGCGAATGCCGGGATATCATTCTTCGTGGGGAGCTGAAGGATGCCGGCAAATCCGCCCGGATCAGGATGCGGAAGCAGGACTATCAATCCGGGGATTACGACCGCTCCGAGTGGCGGCATGCGCTGGCCCTCTATGATTGCGAGAACGTCTTGATCCAGGACCTCACCATCGAGCAATCCGGTGGTGACGGGATCTATCTGGGCACGACCGCCCAGCGGCGGGCCAATCGCAACATCGTGATCCGGCGGGTCGACTGCAACGACAACCACCGACAGGGCATCAGCGTCATCAGCGCCGAGAACCTGTTGATCGAGGATTGCAGGCTGCGCAACACGGACGGCACGGCCCCGCAGGCCGGGATCGATTTCGAGCCGAACCACGCCGAAGACCTCCTGGTCAATTGCGTCCTGCGCGATTGCATCGCGGAGAACAACACGGGAACCGGCTACCAGATCTGCCCGCAATTCATGAGCGGCGCGTCGCGGCCGATCTCGATCGTTCTGGAAAACTGCATCTCCCGTGACAACAAGCAGCATGCCATTCACCTCTGCAGTGCGCCCAAGGATCCGCCAAGCGGGAGCTTGCATGTCAAAGGCTTCCTGGCCGAGCGCGACGCCATGGCCGGGATCTCCGTGCAGTTCAACCCGTGGGACGCCATTCGGATCGAGCTGGAGGACACGACCTTTCGCGATTGTGCCGCCAAAGACAACTTTTTCCCACCGATCTATCTCCAAGGCCTCGAGTCGGAGGCGCGTCCGACAGGCGGGATCCGCTTCACCAATGTGATCGTCAAAGACGAGCTCGACCGCTCCATTTTTAAGATTGTGGACCGCACCAACGCCGGCCTCAAAGAGCTCGAAGGCGAGGTCATGCTCGAGCGCGGCGGGAAGCGGTCGGCGGTCCGGCCGTAGCTTGGGGCTATCCGAAAAGCACATTGGGCCATAGTTGAAGGCACTGCGGCTCCGGATGGGGGCGAACTCGCGCAGAGGCGCAGAGGCGCAGAGGGGGAATGGGGAGGTATCCTGCAGAGATCGCAGAAGTGTATGGGGAGGGAGGAAAAGGGACATACATCGGAGCCGTTTTTAACAAAGCCTTGGTCAACTGAATCGGTATCACTGAAAATACCCCCCAAAAAATAGGCTGCAGAGCATGGAACCTACCCACCCCGATAGGTTGGCCGAAAACGTCACCGCGCCCTCTGCGGGAGGCTTTCCGGGTCTGCGGATGAGCGGAGGATCGCGGATTCGGTGGTTGCAAGAAAGGGCGGCGGCCCCGCACCGGGAAGAGGAGGATTTTTTCTGCTAACTTGATCTGGGTCAAGGATGCGGAGTCCGAGGTCTGGTATTGGTGATGTTGAACCTCATCGAGGATGAACCTTCAACCGTTAGGACAGCATTACCATGAGCATGTTTTGTTTTCAGTGTGAGCAAAGGTCCCAGGGCGTTGGATGCACGGCTTTCGGCGTATGTGGAAAAGATCCGGAAACCGCATCGCTGCAGGATCTTTTGATCCATGCTTGCAAGGAGATCTCTCAATACGCGCACCAGGCCCGTCCGCTGGGTGGTGTCGACCACGAGATCGATCTCTTCGTCACGGAGTCCCTCTTCACGACGGTGACCAACGTCAATTTCGATCCCGATAACCTTGTTCTCTGGCTGGACCAGGCCGGAAAACTGAAGGCCAAGGCGATAGCGATGCGCGACGAGGTCTTCGCCAAGGCCGGCCAGACCCCACCTGCCTTGCCTCCCCTGAAGGCCTGGACCCCCGGCAGCGGTCGCGACCAATATGTTCGCGAGGGCGGCGAGGTGGGAGTCGAAGGGCGCCAGGAGCAGCTGGGTGAGGACATTTCTGGGCTCCAGGAGTTGCTGCTTTACGGGCTCAAGGGCATGGCCGCCTATGCGGATCACGCGAAGGTCCTTGGCGTAGAGGATGACGAGGTCTACGGATTCATCCACGAGGCGATGAGTGCCATGACCGCGACCCAGCCGACGGTGGACGAGCTGCTCGGGCTCGTGCTCAGGTGCGGTGAGGTCAACCTGAAGGTCATGGGTATGCTCGACAAGGGGAATACCGAGACCTACGGCCATCCCAAGCCGACCCCGGTGCGGGTCACTCCGATCAAGGGCAAGGCTATCCTCGTCTCCGGGCATGACCTGAAGGATCTGCACGTCCTGTTGCAGCAGACCGAGGGGACAGGCATCAACATCTACACACATGGTGAGATGCTGCCGGCGCACGGCTATCCCGAGTTGAACAAGTTCCCGCACCTGGCCGGGAATTACGGCGGCGCTTGGCAGGACCAGCAGCGGGAGTTCGACGAGTTCCCGGGCGCGATTCTGATGACAACCAACTGCATTCAGCGGCCGCGCGCCAGCTACAACAACCGCATCTTCACCTGCGGCCTGGTCGAATGGCCGGGCGTGCTCCATATCTCGGACCGCAACTTCGCACCGGTCATCGAGGCCGCGATGCAGGCCGAGGGCTTCACCGAGGACGCGCCCGAGAAGAAGATCCTAACCGGGTTCGGGCACAACGCCGTGATGGGCGTTGCGCCGCAGGTCATTGACGCCGTCAAGGAGGGCAAGATTCGCCACTTCTTCCTGGTCGGCGGCTGCGACGGCGCCAAGCCGGGACGCAACTACTACACGGAGTTTGCGCAGTCGGTGCCGGAGGATTGTGTGATCTTGACGCTCGCCTGTGGCAAGTACCGCTTCAACAAGCTCGAATTCGGCGACATCGGCGGGATTCCGCGCCTGCTCGATATCGGCCAGTGCAACGACGCCTACAGCGCGATCCAGATCGCGAGCGCGTTGGCCAATGCGTTCGACTGTGGGGTCAACGACCTGCCGCTGTCGATGATCCTCTCCTGGTACGAGCAGAAGGCGGTCTGCATCCTGCTCACGCTGCTCTACCTCGGCATCAAGAACATCAAGCTGGGACCGACCTTGCCGGCGTTCGTTTCGCCCGCGGTATTGAACGTGCTGGTGGAGAACTTCCAGCTTGCACCGATCACGACCGTGGAGCAGGACCTCGCCGAGTGCCTTGCCTAAGCTAGGGGTGGTCCGAAAAGGCCCCTGGGTTTCCACGAAAGCTCTCCGGATCCGGATGGGGAGGTATCGCTGAGGGCGCAGAGGTGTATTGGGAGGGGGGGATGGACTGACATCGGAGAATGAATAAATGCCTTGGTCTACTGAAACGGTATGACTGAAAAGTACCCCAAAAAAGAAGCCCTCTGAGCATGGAACCTACCCACCCCGATAGGTTGGTCGAAAACGCCACCGCGCCCTCTGCGGGAGATTCTCCGGATCCGGATTCGGATGGGGAGGGCAGGTTGAGAATGCGGCTACCTCTTCGGACGGGCCTAAGCTACAAACGAAGATTTACGGTTGCCTTTCCCCGATGAGGTGAGGCTGCCTGGGCGCGCGGATTCAATATCCGCGCGCTCTTTTTTTGCGTTGGTTCGGCAGGTCACACGGATTCAGCGGCAGACGAAATCGTCGTTGTTCATGCCGCATTCATTTCCGTCCCATTCCGGCTCGAGCGTGGCATGTGAAATGCCCCTACGTTCCAGAATGGTGCGGACCCTTTGTTTGATGTCGATGGCGTCCTCTTTGGTTGCCGTATGGGGAAGGACCAGGTGAGCGCTGTAGACGTGATGCCGTCCGTCCAGGGTCCAGAGGTGCTCGTGATGGATCTCGGCCAGGCCGTCGATCGCGGCAATCTCCGCCTTCAGTGCCTTTGCATCAACGCCTTCGGGGGAGCCTTGCAGGAAGACGTTCATGGTGGCTTTTAGGTTGATGAGGACGTTGCGCAGGATGTAGAGCGTGATGAGGATGGAGAGCAGGGGATCGAGGATGAAGAGGTCGACGAACATGAGCACCACGCTGACCAACAGCACCATGACCCAGCCGAGGACATCCTCGAGCAGGTGCCAGGTGACGATGCGGACATTGAGCCCTTCACCTTTGCGCAGCCGCAGGACCGCGATTCCGTTGAGCAGGATGCCGAGTACTGCCAGTCCCACCATACCCGGGGCATAGCTGGGCTCTGGATGAAAGAGTCGCTGGACGGCTTCGGAGAGGACGTAGGTGGAACCGAAGACGAGTACGGCTGTGCTGATGAGTGCTCCGAGGAGGGAAAACCGGCGGTAGCCGTACGTGAACCGGGTATCGCCTTTCTGGAGCGACTTTCGTTCGAGGAACCAGGAGGAGCCGAGGGCGAGGCTATCGCCGAGGTCATGGACGGCATCGGCGAGAATGGCGGTGCTATTGGTCCAGATGCCGCCGAAGATCTCGATGATGGTGAATACGAAGTTGAGCAGGAACGCGACACCGATCCGCTGTTGATTGTCGGAGTGTGGGTGTCCGTGCCCCTGAGGGGAATGGTGTGGATGGGCGTGAGGTTGACCACCGTTCATGATTGTTATGGCTCCTGCTGAATCCTGCTGAGTGGATGCTCCTCAACAGGATACACCCAAGCCCTCCACCGTCCATCTGCCACCCGCCCAAAAAAAAGTCTATCGTTACCCGCTACAAAAGTTTGGCTAATCAAACAAAGTAGTACAATTCGAAATTTTGCTGGGGCAGGGCGTTGAGGCCCTGGCGGTTTGGGGTGCGGGCAGGGGGCGTATAACGATGGAGCGAGATGTTGATCGTATTTCTAATCAAGGGTTTACACTTGTGGAGCTGCTGTCGGTGATCGCGATTCTCGGGATCCTCGCCGCACTCATGCTTCCTTGTGTGCAGCGGGCGAGAAAGACGGCCCAGGCCGCTCGGCATCTGGGAGCCGCTCGGAATCTCATTCAGGCGTATTTGATCTATAGCTCCGATTTCGATGGCCGGCTCATGCCCGGCTATGCGCCGGCATTCGTGACCAATCGTGCGGGCACCCCTGTAGGATACCCGGCCAACGCTCGATACCCATGGAAAATCGCGCCCTATTTGGCCTTCTCCATTGAAGGGACACTCCTGCTTGATCGCATCCCCGATGAGGATCCCGAGCAGGTCGATTACCAGATCAGCCTCTATCCGAGCTTCGGCGTCAATGCCGCGTTCGTCGGCGGGAACTTCATCTCGGGTCCTGTTCCTACCCCCAGCGCCCTTTCCCGATTCGGCCCCTTCGTTGCACAGCGCCTTTCTAAGGTCCGGAACAGCCATCAACTCATTGTCTTCGCAGCGGCACACTCGCGTTCCGAGGGACAAGATATCGCCGGCTATCACGTGGTCACACCACCCTCCCTCACCAGCCGTGAATGGGCCGCTTCCTTAGATTCCAACGCACCACCGAGCGCGCACGGTTTCGTCGACTACCGCCTCAACGGCAAGACCGTTTCGGTGATGCTCGACGGCCATGCAGAACTCGAGCCGTTCACCGCTCTCGATGATATGCGCCGGTGGTGCGACATCGCGGAAAGCCCTGATTGGTCCCTCCAATCCGGCCGCTGAACGAGCCCGAGGTCGTTTTCTCTTGTCGCCAGGTCCGCTTCCATCAAACCAGGAGTCACTCATGTGTTTCCAATCATTCATACAAAGGTATTTTCGGATATTCCTGCTCATCCCAATAGTGCTCGTCGTTGCCGGACGGCTCGCGGCCGAACCGGTGGAGATCCAAGAGCCGATCGTCGATCGCTGGATGTATCCCTTCAATTCCACGCCCGGATCACGAGGTGCCGTCCCGATCTTCGGCACAACCGGCAGCGAGATGTTCGATGATCGCGATGCGCAGTTCGTAATCGTTTTTGACACATCCACGAGCGTGCCGACCGGACTTCCTCCCAAGCGGTATCAGCTCCATCGCCTGGAGCTGCGGCTTGTCCATTCCACGGCCGACACCTTCCTTTACGACCCGACGGCCGATCCGTACGATTCCTTCAGTGACGAACCCGCCGGCTTGGACCCCGATCCCGGACGTCCGATCGAGTTGTACGGTCTCGGCTTTCGCAACGGGTTCAGCATCGACTCCTTCCAGGAAGACGCCCCGTTCGGTCCGCCAGGCCCACCAGCCGCCAACCAGAGGAGCGCCTTTGCCATAGACCTCGCCGGGGACGGCGCTCCGGCCGATGTCTCCAACAACGTCAGCGCGCCCGTCTCCGCGCGGCCTTGGGCGATCGGCATCACCGATCAGGTCGATGCGGGCACCTCGGTCCCCGCCGATACCACCTTCTCGTTCGTCCTTGACCTATCCCGGTCTGAATTGATCGGTCACTTTCAAAACGCACTCGCCACTGGGCGCCTCGGTCTGGTCGTCACTTCCATGCACCCCGCATCCCAGGGAGGTGCTCCGGCATACCCGGTCTTCTACACCAAAGACAATATCGCGCACTCCCCGGCCGAGGGACTCTTCTTCGCGCCCAGGCTCATCCTGGATGTCGAAACTGAGCCGATCCTGGTCGTAGAGGCATTCTACCAGGACCCCGACGGGTTGCTCATTCTCCAGTGGAACGATCTCGGTCCCGGTGTTGCCTACACCGTTGAATACGCCCTGAACACTGGATCGGACGCCTGGCAGCCGGTCGGCGACCCCGAGGCATGGCCCGTTTTTAACCATTCGTGGCAGGTCGATCCTGCCGAACTCCCCGCGCGGGGAGTCTTGCGTGTCACAGCAGTAAAACCATAACAGAAGGAATGTGAACCCATGATTCATTCATATCTACCGCACCTGCGCTCCCACCATATGCGGGCCATACTCCTGGCGACCGGCTTGCTGATCGCCGGCAGATCAACTGCCGGGGCCAAGGACGGGATCCTCGTGCTCGCGCATGGAGGGCATACCGAGTGGAATGAGATCGTCTACCAGGCGGTCGCGCCGCTCGAGAAGGCCTTCGCTGTGGAGTACGGACTGGTCATCGAGGACCAGCAAGCGATGGCCAAGGCGGTGAAATCACTGGAAGCCAAGGGGGCAGACCGCATTGCAGTGGTCCGCATGTTCATGTCCGGGGAGAGCTTCCTGCCGGAGTCGGAGTACCTGTTCGGCGTCACCGATCAGGCTCCATCGGAAGGACCTACGATTCCAGACGGTGCCGACGGCGCTGAGGAGCAGCGGCCGGGTAGGCGCTGGGAGCCGATCCAGAGCAAGGCCGATATCCGTGTCAGCCGCCAGGGCGTGGCCGATTCCTCGCTGGTGGGCGAGATCCTGGCTGATCGGGTCAAGGCCCTTTCGGAGTCGCCACAGCGCGAGCGTGTGCTCGTGCTCGGCCATGGTCCTGCCGAGAGCGAAGCCGCCAACGAGCGTTGGCTCTCCAAGATGCACCTGGCGGTGCAGGAGATTTGGGCGATCGGCCCCTTCGTGCATGTTGCCTGCGAGACCACCTGGGAGGACCGACCGGACCGGCATGAAGAGGCGCTTATGCGGATTCGCAGGTATATCGAAGAGGGCGCCAAGAATGGTGAGCGCGTCATCGTGGTGCCGTTTCGGATTGCCGGCTTCGGGCGCTATGCGGAGATGCTCGAGGGACTGGAGTATGTGTCGGACGGACTCGGACTCTGCCCGCATCCCAACATGACCCGCTGGATTCTGCAAACGGCAGAGGACTGCTTTGCAGCTCGTGAACAGGCCGCCCTGCGTTAAACAAGCAATTAAAAAATACGCCCGCGCCTCTGCGTGAGCACCCCGACCCCGGATGGGAGGACTCGCGCAGAGGCGCTGAGGCGCTGAGGAGGGAGGTGGAGAGAGAGGGTTGCATGCGTGGCGTGGACTTTCCCCCAATCGCCTTGGTCAGCAGAAAACGAATACCCTAATAATCCCAAAAAAGCTTGGATCAAAGCATGTGCCCAAACCCACCCCCATGGCCAGTTCGAAATCGCCACCGCGCCTCTGCGCCTCCGCGCGAGAACCTCCGGTTCCGGATGGGGAGGACTCACGCAGAGGCGCGCTGCAGCAGTTGGATCAGTCGATCTGGTTGGACATGACCCAGCGGAAGAACCACGCCTCCCCGGGGGCGGGCGTGCCGACAAGCGGGAGCCTTACCTGGTTGCGGCCGTCGCCTAGATCAATGACCTCCGCCTCTGTGTTTTGGACCCAGCCTGCGCTCGAAACCCAGTTCGTGGTGCCAAGGCCTGTCGCTGCCACCAGCCGGTATCGAACGCCGTTGACGGTATAGTCGTCTGGGGTGCCTGCACCGCCACTGCGCAGGATCATCGAAATGTTCCCGACGCCATCCTCGTTCACCGCCCGGATCGAGGGCTGGATATTCGCCACCAAGGGATCGCTTCCCTGACCGAACTCAAGCCAGTTCGGACTGCCGTCGCCGTCGGGGTCCGCGTTCGGATCCGCGTTTGAACCGGACAGGTCCTGGTTGTTGGCCCAGCTGTCATAGACAGGACGGTGGGTTGTCCCACCGGCCTTGCCCTTTACGATCGTCAGCCCTGCATAGTTGGAGTGTGAGTTTTGCGACCAGGTCGAAGGATCGGAGTCGATCACCTCATAGGTGCCCGCCATGATCGTGACCATCGGTGCGCATTCCCAGTAGGCATTGGGAACGTTGCCCTGGCCGACTCTGCCCGTTGTCTGCCAAGGACCGTACAGCGTGCCGTCCTCGTGTCGCAACGCGATCGTACCGGGCAACGCGCCGTTGTTGAAATAGTGATAGTCCTCGAGAAACGTCACCAGCACTGGCGCGTCAATCGTAAATTGCGTTGGGTTGGTCGGATTGCTCTGGACCCCATAGATATTGTGATTATTGAAGATCGTCTCTTCCGCACCTTCCACCGAGATGGTGAGGATGGCCTCCGCGATCTCGCCTTCTGGGCCGATGGCCCGGATCAGGGGACTGTATACGCCGCCGCTGGCAGGGGTCCCGCTGAGGATCCCCAGGATCGGATCGAGGGTCAGGCCTTCGGGGAGATTTTCGGCTTCAAATGCCGCGGGGGTGAAGGATGCCTGGACCTGATATTGCATCGGTTGGCCCAGTGCGCCATTGAGGATATTCGCTCCGACGATGGTCGGCACCTGCATTGCAGCGATCGCGCCTGCCACCGCTGTCTCCTTGTAGAAGAAGACCCCATGGTGGCCGTTACCCGAGTGATCCCGCGGCGAACCGTCCAGGGGATAGTAGGCCAGGAGTCCGGGTTGAGCACCGCCTAGCGCTTGGTCCTTATACTGGATCAAGGTGTCGGCGCTGCGGATATGATCCCAAATACGGAGTTCGTCGACCGTGACGGCTCCGTTGATGCGGTAATTCGAGGCGCCACCGATATAGAGGGGCGCCATGCTTGGCACCAATCCGCCTTCGGTGTCGGCGTTGGCGACCTCTGTCCCGTCGAGATAGCAGCGGAGGTTTTGCTCCGCTGCGGTGGGGTCGAAGGTGATCGCGACGTGATACCATTGACCGGCGTTCAAGGTGGGGCCCGCCACCAGTACATAACCGGCGACGTCGGTGGTGATCCGGACGTCGAGTTGGTCGGAACGATAAACCCCGATCAGGAGGCTTTCCCATGCACCGCCACTTCCCGGGCCCTCTTTTCGCACGACATAATTCTCAGTACCGGCCGCCGGTTGCTCCTGGCGCATCCAGAACTCCAGCGTAAATGGGTCTGCCCCCGCAGGCAGAATCCCTGGAGCGGCTGGAACCTGCATGGTGTCGAACCGTTCGATGCCACTGCCGTCGCCTGGATTGGCGACCTTGGTGAATTGGATTGCCGAGCCCGGCAGTTCGGGGATTGTCGGCTCCGGGTCAAACCGGTAATAGACCGCGTCACGGTCGCCGAACACGCCGGTCGAGTACCAGGTCCAAACGCCCTCCGTAATTAGGTGTACAGCACCGTCTGCCCCGATCGCCATCTGGGGATGGTCCGCTGACCTGAAAGAGAAGTTGGGGCCGAAGGACTGGACGATGAAGCTTTCGCCTGCATCGAACGAGGAGAACAAAGCCATGCCCGCAATCGCGATTCGCAGGGTGGTTGGCTCCGAGTCCTGACCCGGGATGGCGCGGATGACCGGCCACCACGCGGTGGCGCCCAGCTCGTTCGCACCGTTGGTCACCGGAATGAGCGAACCGAACGAGGCTCCCCCGTCGACTGATTTGCGAAGGTAGAGCTTGGAGTCGCTGGTGTGGATCAGAGCATAGACCTCATCCTGAACGGCCGTGAGGGTGAACTGACTTGTCAGCAGCGACGCGGTGATCCCGGTATCGGCCGTGAGGTTGATCGGCGCTTCAAAGGACATCCCATCGTTGAGCGTGCGGCGGAAATAGACCGCGCGCTGGTCGTTCTCGTCCAGGGCGAGGAACATCGTGTAGATCCGGCCGTTGGCGCCGGCGATTACGGGGGCATAGTGCTGGTAATGTGCGCCGAGCGTCTTGTGGGCGCCGTTGGCGGATGGGACAGAGATCTGAGTTTGGTGGTAGGTTTGCCCGCCATCGCCGGAGATCGCCATGAATAAGTTTCCGAACTGGATGTATCCATACGAATACGAGCACTGGTAATACTGTAGGGCGATCTGGTCGCCGGACGAAAATGCGTCGCACAGTTCCCATTGATTATCTGCAGAAACAGCTGCTGTCTCAGTAAAAGTCGCTCCGTTGTCTTCTGAGGTCAGTACGATCGCAGAGAACTCGAACGGGTAAGCGTCAGTCCAATTACGTTGCTGCCGGAAACTGAGAACGGTACGGTCGGCGTCCGCCGAGAGATAGACATTGTAGGCATGCCAAAACGGGCTGCTGATGTCGCGCGTGGTCCAGAGCACGCGTGGTTGTTCAAAGGTCTGACCGCCGTCGGTCGAGCGCAGATAGACGAATTGCCCGAACCAGCTGGTCGAGCCATCGCCGTACGCGCCGAACGCGATATGCACATAGTTGCCGTGAACGGCCATATGCCTGTCTGTCGGCTGCGATGCGATCTCTTTAAGATTGGCGTCGTTTTGGTAGAACTGGAAAATGGGCTCCCAGGTCTCTCCGCCGTCGGTCGAGCGCCGATAGCAGACCGCGTTGTCATCCACACGCGAAAACCAGAGTGCGTGGACGGTATCACCATCAACGACGATCTCGGGGTAGGAGTCGGCCAGCCCGCGCTCTTCTGCCGGCAGTCCCTCCGAGACGTTGACCGTCCACCACGAGAGGTCTGCATTGCGCGCGGAGAGTGATAGTGCGAGTCCAAAGAACGCTACAATGATCAGTGATCGTCGGCGAAGAGGTTGGGTTGAAGAACTAGTTGAAAACCGCGCGTAAAGTCCCGATGGCTCTTGCCTGACGAGTCTTCATCTCCCACCTCATGCTTCGCAAATTGAGAATCAGCTTATGCCAGGACGCTGCTCTCGACCCTTTCTACGGCATGAACCCCAACCAGCCGTCAGACCCCCCCAGGTCCCTGCCGCTTTGGAGGAAAGGCGTTTCCTTCTCCCCGGGCCGCTCGCCCAATCGCGATTAAAGGCTTGGAGGTCCGAATTGTCAATGGGAATCAGAAGGTAGAGGAAAATATGGGCGGAACTTAGAATCCAAGAATCAAAGTGGGGCCTCGCGCAGAGGGGCAGGGATTCGATGGAGGGTGGAGGCAATTATCCCAAGAGCCCGAGGATGCAGAAAGCGAATACCCCAAAAAAAACTCAGAAAGGGTTAGGACCAGAGCCTTGGCCCAACCCACCCCCACACCCAGCACGAAAACGCCACCGCGCCTCAGCGCCTCTGCGCGAGACCTCCGGTTCCGGATGGGGAGGCCCCGCCATAGCCATTGCTTTTGACCTCTCAAACGTGGCCGTCAGGCCTACTGCCTCAGGCTCATTTTGAACGGTGCTCTTCGTGTTGTGGAGAGGTAGAAGACGTCGCTGACCTGTTCCTTGATATAGGCGTAGTCAACGGTGCGGTAGGTGATCAAGGCCGAGTCGAGCACATGGAAGATTCCCTGACTGTAGTCGGTGGGGTGGCCTTCATAGCCGACCAGGAGCAGCGAGTGGGCGGAGCCGATGCCGACCGGCCAGCCCGCATTGAGGACCTGGATCATGCTGGCAATATGTTCATCGCTGAGGCCTGCGGGGGCGGTATGCGGCGAGATCCAGGTCAGGACCGGTTGCAGCCGCCTCTCCACTTTGCGCTTGTTGGCCAAAGCGGTTTCAAGGAGGTCCGCGTCCGGGGCGCGGGTAATATCAAAGGCCTCCGTGTACGGATAATCCTCCTCCGCGCAAATGCCGTGTCGGATCACGCCTTCGAGGGCGTGGTAGAAAAAGGAGCCGTCACCACCGTCATGCGAGACCTGGTTGGATGCCCAATTGATGAATTCCGGGCTGATTCGGATCCGTGATCCGCCTGCCCGCGCAAAAAGGTATTCGTAGGCCGAATTCACGACGAAGACGGAGCAGGTCCCGCGAGCGCCCTGGCCGCGGGGTGAGAGACCGTATTCCTCGAACCTGGGCCGCAAATCGATCACCAGGCTAGCGGCGGATTCCGCGGAATCGGCGGGGCGGACCGCGCTGGAGAACAGTGCGGTCGCACAAGCGAGAGAGAGGATCAACGAAGCGCTTTTCATGAGCGTCTACATACCCAAGTCAATTCGAGCGATCAACTCTCGGATGTTTCCCAACCACAAAAGGCATTCCCAACCGATAAGGGTCAGGCGCGAGTCGCTTGCATCCTCTTGTTTGTCCTCGTCTTCCTCGATAACCTCGTACTCCTACTCGTACACGTACACGTACACGTACACGTACACGTACACGATCCCCTGCTCGCGAACTAGGTTCCCTCGCTCGATCAAGGTCCGGTACACCGTGTAAACCCACGCCGCGAAGTCTAGAGCTACCCGGGAAACTTCCAACTTCTCGTGATCTTGTTCCATTCGCATCCTCGTGTACGGGAACGTGTACCGCTTTGCTGTGTACGTGTACGTTTCTGGGCTCAACAGTGCCTTGCCCCAACCCACTCCCACCGCCAGCTCGAAAACGCCACCGCGCCTCTGCG
>CALLYA010000557.1 GCA_937875495.1 uncultured Verrucomicrobiota bacterium | reverse complement strand
AAAGGTCTCCGGGGTCGGTTGGAGAGGACGGGAAGGGGTGAGGGAAGGTGAAAGGTAAACTTGGAAGACGCGAAGGCACGAAGATCCGGAGGGGGAGGTCTCGCGCAGAGGCGCAGAGGCGCAGAGGCGCAGAGACGGACGGGAATAGAGAAACGTCCGAGCTGTTTCCGAAACCGGTTTGTTCAGCCGGAAACGGTGAAACTAAATAATTCCCCAATAAGGGAAGGGGATCAGCGCATTGACCCTACCCACCCCCATGGCCAGGTCGAAAACGCCACCGCGCCCTCTGCGCCCTCTGCGGGAGGCTCCCCGGATGGGAAAGCGGCTACCTTTTCGGACGATCTCGAGTGAAGGAAGCCCAGCCGTGAATTGGACGTTTGGCGTCGTTCGCGTATATTCCTCTCCACGATCGGGCATGGATCTCCACGGGAGATTCGCTTCCTTTCCTTTCCAACCTCTAATGGAGGATTCACACAATGGGACAACAATTACGCGTTCGCTTGAAGCGTCAGCGTCGTGACCGCCGGAAGCGCCGGCTCAAAGATCGGGCTAAGCAGGCGGCGAAGAAATAAGCAGACGGACCTCTCCGGCAGGTCTTTTCGCAGCATCAGCCTCTCGACAGCCTCGGGTATTCCATGCGGCCTTTCTGGAAGGATGTGCATGGAATGGCCGAGGTTGTTTTTTGTCTGGGGCCGGATCGATTTCCTGGCCGGAATGAATCAGCGAAACCGCATCCCTTTGGGCATGCCGCCTGGCATGCGACCGCCCATACGCGCCATTTGTTTCTGCAGCTTGCCCATCTTCTTCATCATTTTCTTCATTTGATTGAATCGATTGATGAGCTGATTGACTTGAACGACGTTCGTGCCGCTTCCGGCGGCGACACGTCGGCGTCGGCTGGGGTTGAGGATATTGGGCTGCTTGCGCTCCTGGGGGGTCATGGACAGAATGATGGCCTCGATGCGTGTCAGTTCGGATTCATCCACGGCCATGCCTTTGACATTTCCCATACCGGGCAGCATGCCCATGATCTGTTCCAGCGATCCCATCCTGCGCAGTTGGCGCAGTTGATTCAGAAAGTCTTCCAGGTCGAGCTGCTGGGTGAGCAGCTTCTGCTCCAGGTCCATCGCCTGCTTTTCATCGACTACGGCCTGGGCCTTTTCGACGAGGCTGACAACGTCACCCATACCGAGGAGACGAGAGACGAGCCGGTCGGGATGGAATACATCGAGGGCGTCGAGCTTTTCGCCGACACCGACCAGCTTGATGGGCTTGCCGGTCACGGCTCGCATCGAGAGGGCAGCGCCGCCACGGGCGTCACCGTCGAGCCTGGTCAGGACGACTCCGGTCACGCCGAGTGCCTTGTCGAAACGCTCGGCGATGGAAACCGCCTCCTGACCGGTTGCCGCGTCGGCCACGAGCAGGATCTCGTGCGGTTTGAGCTTGTCTCGCAGTCGGACCAGTTCATCGATGAGTTCGTCGTCGATGTGCAATCGGCCGGCGGTATCGACGAGCAGGACATTGCATTCCTGTTGCAGTGCTACCTTGCGCGCGGCAGCCGCGATGGCGACCACGTCTTGGGTGGCACGATCGCTATAGACGGGAGCACCGACCTCTTGTCCGAGCGTTTCCAGCTGATCAATGGCCGCTGGCCTGTAGACGTCGCAGGCGACCAGCATCGGTTTACGCCCCTCCGCGATCAACCGCTTGGCGAGCTTGCCGGTGGTGGTCGTCTTTCCGGAACCGTGGAGCCCGACCATCAGTACGGTAGCCATACCCCCCGGCAGGTTCAGGGCCTGGTCCTTGCCCTCACCACTCATCAGGGCAATCAGCTCGTCGTGCACGATCTTGACGACCTGTTGGCCCGGGGTGATGCTGTTTAAGACCTCTTGTCCGATGCACTTGGCTTGGGTTGTGGCCACGAAATCCCTGGCCACCCGAAAATTGACGTCGGCCTCCAGCAGTGCGAGGCGGATTTCCCGCATGGCCTGGCTGATATTGGATTCCGACAACTTTCCCCTCCCGCGCAGGTTGCGAAAGGTCTTCTGTAGTTTTTCTCCGAGTGCATCGAACATGGGCAATGATCCACAGGTTGCGTTGGGGGCATTCCTTACGTTCCCTCCCATAGCGAAAGGAACGCGCCCGCGCAAGTAGGGAGAACCCGTCCGAAAGGGCGCCCTCTGTCAGGCATCGCCTTCAGGCAATGCCTGCCCATCAATCAGATCACTTTCTTAATCGGAATCGGAATCGAAATCGAAATCGGGATCGGAGAGCCTCCCGCAGAGGGCGCGGTGGCGTTTTCGACCAACCTATCGGGGTGG
>CALLYA010000556.1 GCA_937875495.1 uncultured Verrucomicrobiota bacterium | reverse complement strand
ACTCTGAGCCCTCTGTGGCTAAAACACCTCCGACAAGGCGCGCTCCGGCAGACGCAGACCATTCCACCCATTCATGCAAAGTTCGCCGCTGCTGGGATGGCCATCATCCGGCACTGCTTCGTGCCTTCGGTGAGGCTTTCCCCTCTCCGTGCCTTCGTGTGAGGCTTTCCCCTCTCCGTGCCTTCGTTGGCGTCCGCGCCCCGTGGTCAGGTCAGCCGCCAGCGCGCCTGCCGCAAGACCGCGTTGCCCGAACCGGCCATGACCTCATACCACACGCTCACCAGCGATCCGTCCTGCAACTGCGCCGTCGAGGGATAGCCCAAGTCCCCACCGATCCCGTCCGCGCTCAAAGCCAACGGCTCAGACCAGCTCCGGCCGCCGTCTTCGCTCACCCGCACCTGATTTCCAAATGGTTTGCGACGATGCCCATAGGTCATCAACAACCGGCCGTCCGCCAGACGCAACAGGTGCGACGGCAGCCCCCACACCCCAATCGCCCGCGGCTTCGACCAGGTCTTGCCGCCATCCTCCGACTCGCACTGGAGCGTCTCCTGATCGTTCTGGGTATTGTGATTGCGGATCTGCACCACGATCCGGCCGTCAGACGCCTCGACCGCATGCAGCTCATGATACCGCCCCGCTTCATCACCCTCCCGTGGCTCGATCTCCGACAACAACTCCCAGCTGATCCCATCATCCAGCGATTGTGCGACAGCTACCTTCCTGCCCGGCCGCCAGAGATCGCATCCGGCATAGAGCAGCCTGCCGTCCGAGAGCTGGATCGGACCGTGCGGACTGTTCACCAGGCTGTCGATGCGCTCCGACCAGGTCAGCCCTCCGTCGGTCGACCGAAATGCCCAAACCCCCAACGCACGCTTCCGCCCCTCGGCATCTGTGCGGGCATGTGCCGCCTTCCACCGCCGGAACCGGCCCGGATCCCAACCGGCGCCTTCGGCGGCGATCGCGTTGTTCAAGGCGCCTTCATATGCCAGCGACGTGAACGACGTCACCAGCAACGTCCCGGAACGTGTCTCCAGCACGCCCGCGTCCCGGTCGTCGATCACGCTGTCGCCGACCACCTGGGGCCAGGTCCAGGTCTCACCGTTATCATGCGAGCGAACGATCTCCGCACGGCCAAAAGGACAGACATGCCCTTCCCTGCTCCCGGAATAGGCAACGATCAACTGCCCGTTCTTACAGCAGGCGACCGTCGGCCAGCCGTGATACAGATTCGGTTGCAGGGAGATGACGCGCAGATCAGCCACCTCAATGCCCACCTGGGCAGACGCTCGCGATAGGCCGGCCATCCCGAGCCCCACCCCAGCAGCCAATCCACGATTCAAAAACGCGCGCCTACTGATCAAGTCCATCGTCATCACCCTGCCTCCGGTTTACACAGCCAACTAGGAAGAGCCCGTCCGAAAACGCGCGCTCCTTACAAGAATCGCCTCCAAGCAATGGTTGCCGATCAGTCAGATCATTGTCTGCATCGGTGTCGGGGTCGGAATCGGAATCGATTCCTGTCCTGTATGGCATCTGGCCCTCTGAGCACCGCTCAAACCTCGCCGCCGAGTTTTTTCAGCACCACAACAATACGTTTGCGCAACCCGGTTTCTCCTGACTGAATCCCATCCCGCGTCGTTTCGATACCGAGACCGATAGCGAGCCCGGTCTTGCTTCGCCATCGAACTTTTCAGTCTCTAGGAAACCAACTCCGCCTGCGGATACTTCGAGATCAAACTCAAGGTCTCGTCCATCTGCTCGGTCGACTCCGCACCGATTGTCATCGCATCCAGCATGCGGTTCTCCTGGGCGTACTTGATGCACTCCTCCTTCTTGTCGACCAGCGTACCCTCCCCATAGATCTTCATGCCGAGGATCGCCTTGCCGTTCTTGCGTGCCTTCGTCAGGACCTGGACGACATCCTCCACCGAGCCGTCCATCTTGGCTCCGAACGGATTGAGCCGCGCCAGGATCACATCCACCCAGGGGGAACTCGCCGCGACATCCACCGCCTCCAGGTTGTGGCAGGAGACGCCGACCGCACGCACCTGCCCGCGCTTCTTCGCATCGTCCAGGGCGGCCATGTACGGCTCCAACTGCTCCGTCCACTTCGGGGTGGTCAGACAGTGCAACAAGACAAAGTCCAAGTGGTCCGTCGCGATCTCATGGCAAAACCGATCGATCGTCACCCGTGCCACGTTTTTCATATACTCAGGCGCAGCCGGCTCCGCCGAACCGTCATAGCGCCACCAGATCTTGGTCAGGATCGCCACCTTGTCACGGGGTATGCTCCGCAACGCCTCACGGAAATAGACGTGCGACCCATAGAGGTCCGCCAGATCGAAAAAAGTGATGCCGCGTTCATACGAGTGCCGCAGCAGTGCCACCAGCTTTTCGAAACCGAGTCGGGTGTGGTTCGATTGCCGGTTCCCGCCATACATGCCGGTCCCTTGGCCCACCCGCGACATCCGGATACCGGTCTTGCCGATATCCACCTGCGCCGGTGGCTCAATTGTTTCCGCGGCATGCACGGTCTTGCGAAACCCTGAAGCGGCCAGCGCCAGCGTCCCAGCCGAAGTCGCCAGAAATCGTCGTCGTGTGAGATCGGTCATCGTACGTTCCCTTCCTTATACCCTGAGGATTACTTCTCAATCCCCTCGGTGTTCATGGTTAACCAGCGTACGCTTTCATCGATACCAGACTCGCCCCTGCCTTGGCAAGTCCACCCCACCACCGCTCCCTGAAAATGAAAGCGACGCTTGCAATTCCACAGCAGTCGAGGGAAAAGGAATGCACCAGGGCCGACGTAGCTCAGCTGGTAGAGCAGCTGACTTGTAATCAGCAGGTCATCGGTTCGAACCCGATCGTCGGCTCCATCGTTTTGGCCCCTGCAACTTGTACCCGATTCAAGGCAAGACCTGTCTATGGCTGGAGCCCGTCGGGAAAGACGCGCCCCTTCAGACGTCGCCTCCAGTTAATTGTTGCGGAGCAGTCAGATCATGGTCGGAATCGGGGGAGAAAAGTCCTGCCACAGAGGTCACCGAGGCGGAAGTCCCTTCCCATCTGAAAGCAAACCGGCTGATGCGGTGGCTGTCTCCTCGATGCAAGACCGAAGAATCTCTCTGTGAACTCTGTGCCCTCTGTGGCTAATACCCGTCCGAAAAGGCGTGCCCCTTCAGGCGTCGCCTCGAGGCAATGGTTGCCGAGCAGTCAGATCATGGTCGGAATCGGGGGAGAAAAGCCTGCCACAGAGGTCACCGAGAACACCGAGGCGGAAGTCCCTTCCCATCTGAAAGCAAACCGGCTGATGCGGTGGCTGTCTCCTCGATGCAAGACCGAAGAATCTCTCTGTGAACTCTGTGCCCTCTGTGGCTAATACCCGTCCGAAAAGGCGTGCCCCTTCAGGCGTCGCCTCGAGGCAATGGTTGCCGATCGGTCTGATTGTTGTCTGAATCGGTGTCGAAATCGAAATCAGGATCGGAATCGATTCCTATTCTCTAAGGCGCCTGGCCCTCTGAGCACCGCTCAAACCTTGCGGCCGAGTCTTGTCAGCATCGCAACAGAACGGTTGCGCTACCCGGCTTCTCGTGTCCGAATCCCAATCCGCGTCCTTACCATACCGAGGCCGATAGCGAGCCCGATCTTGCTTCGCCATTGACCTTTTCCGACAGCCTCCTGCTAACCAGGCGAAACCAGCACCCTGCCCCATACTCTATCGCGGTGAGATACCCCCCTGGCTGGTACTGCACCCCCGGAACTGCACGTCGGCCTCTCAATGAGAATGCCGATGGTGCAAATCCGGCCAATGGGGATGCCGATGAACCATTGGCTCGTGGGTGTGGACGTGAGAATGCGTGCCCCGTGTCGGCAAGGGGTGAGTGTGCGAGTGATGCCCATCGTCATGCCGGTGCTCATGCTCATGGGTGACCTGGATATGCTCGTGAATATGAGCGTGCCGGTCCCGAAACAACAAGATGATCGAACCGGTCAGGATCACGGCCGCCGCAGCCTGAAGCATCGTCAGGGCCTCACTCAGCCACCATACGGATAGCAGGACGCCAAAAAACGGCGACGCAGCAAAGATCATCTGAGCGCGTGTCGCCCCAATCCCCTGCGCGGAACGAATGAAGAAGGAGACGCTCAAACCGTAAGAGGCCATGCCAAGGGAAACCGCCCAGAACCAATCCCAGCCGAATTCCCACGGGAAGAACGCCAGACCTATCGCCAGATTGAAGCTCCCGGCGATCACCCCCTTCCAGAACGTGCTGTCCTCGGGACTGATGCCGTCAATCAGGGCAGTGAAGTTGTTATCAAGTCCCCATGCAACCGATGCGCCTGCAACGCACAGCAACCCGAACCATCCGGACCATCCCGCATCGTAGCTCAACAGCATCCCCGACACGACCACCCCCGCGTTGGCGATCCATGTCCATCGCCCCAGGTTCTCGCGAAAGAAAACCAGGGCGAGAACCGCCGTGGCAACAGACTCGAGGTTCAACCACATGGAGACTGAGGCGGCCAATGCAACCTTGAGGCCGAGGAGCAAAAGCAGAGGACCCGCAACGCCTCCGAAGAAGACAGCCCCAAGCAGAAGCAGCCGATTGCGACCGTCGCGTGGAAAGCTCACGCTGCCACCACGCCGCCGACGCACGACCCAAGGCAGCATACATACGCCCGCGCCGAGATAGAGCAGCCCCGCCAGTTGGTTGGCCTGAAGGTCGGAAAGCAACGTCTTAGAAAAAGGTGTCGCGATGCCGAACAGGGCCGCCGCCGCCAAAGCTTGCATGGTCGCTCGTAGATTCACGAGCGATAGGCTAGTGCTCAATCCCACCCTCTGCAAAACTAAAAAGTTTCCTTGCTGTGCCGCGGTCTTCTCAACATTTTTCCAACTCTGACCACCGATAAAATCGGACGCAACTCCGGAAGGGAAGACGATTTAGGATGAAAAGGTTACTTTGACCTGCCGCGGCCTGCGCCTTCGGAACCTTTGCTCGCTGCAGCTTGGCGGGCAACATCCATCGATGGCTTTGAAGCGCCCTCACTTGGGCAACGGCGACCGATCGAGGTGTATCCAGCCCGAAAATGCGAACACTCATCCTCGTTGGATTCATGGGCGCCTTCACCACGATCTCGAGGTAGGCTCGGAAACCGGCGGGGACTGTGCAATGGAGAGTTGCTTGTGGGGTCGACGGATGTCTTATTTCAGATCGGAGTGGGTATCGCCTTGATCGATCATGGCTTGGCTTTTTGCTGCAACAACTAGGAAAGGGACCCAACATGGAATTGCCTGAGGAAGCCCAACTCCTGCGAATCTTCATCGGCGAAAGCGATCATTACGGTCATCGCCCGATGTACGAGGTTGTCGTTGAAGAGGCGCGCAAACGTGGATTGGCAGGTGCAACCGTCACCCGCGCAATCATGGGATTCGGCAAGAACAGCCGGATGCACACGGCCAAGATCCTTCGATTGTCGGAGGATCTACCGGTCGTGATTGAGATTGTCGATCGAACTGACCGCATCCAGGCATTTCTGCCCGTTCTTGATCCCCTGATTGGGGACGGACTCGTAACATTGGAAACCATTCGAGTGGTCTTCTATCGCCATAATGGAAAGGAGAAATCGGACCATAGCGATTGAGCAGGGCTTCATCCCGAAGGCTTGCAACGTTCAGAACGGCATCTGAAATCATGGCCAAATAGACACATAGCCATTTTCAATAGCTGAATTTCTGTGTTAGCTCGAGGTCGTCCGAAAAGGTAGCCGCATTCTCAGCCTGACCTCCCCATCCGGATCCGGGAAGCCTCCCGCAGAGGGCGCGGTGACGTTTTCGACCAACCTATCGGGGTGGGTAGGTTCCATGCTCTGCAGCCTACTTTT
>CALLYA010000555.1 GCA_937875495.1 uncultured Verrucomicrobiota bacterium | reverse complement strand
CCGATCCGACCGATCCGACCGATCCGACCGATCGGCCACCATTGCCTGGAGGCGAAACACAAAGGAGCGCGCCTTTGCGAACGGGCTCCTTCCCCCAAAGGGAGCGTTCGGGAAAAGGCCTGCGTGCGGGCACCCCCCGCCCGCACGCAGGCTCAGACCGGGGCTCAGCTGTGACGGTAGATCTCCCAGCCCAGATATCGGGTCAGGGCCTCCTCCACCGGATCGGCCACCTGGGTCAGATTCGCGGATACATGGTGCTCAAAACCCTCCTCACAAATGAAATTCAACAGATCCTGGAAGGCAGGGATTTGTATCACACCATACCCGCCGAAGGTCGTCATCGGATCCTCCGTGAATTTGCCCTCGCCGATGTATCCAACAATCTGGCCCGAACGATCATCTGTGGAGAGGCGGCAGAACGTGAACGGCCCCGGCTTGATCCGGCCGACAATCGTTCCATACGTGTTCGCCTTGCCCACCGTTCCAGCCACGATCTCCTGAAAATCCATTCGATGCTCCACAAACCAGGAGCGCGGCAGATTCGAACAGTGGAACAAAACCCCCTTGTCCGGGTCCTCGCCGAAGTTGTTGTTCCAGTCCAACAACGCCGAGGGAGTGCCTGAGGCCGCCGCTAGGGCGTGCATCCCTATCGCGCCGGTCACATCCGTCTCGCAGGCACTGGCTCGCAAGCCCTCGGACATCATACTCATGAGCGTGCAGGGCACCACCCCGTAAAACTCCTCCAATGATGTCCAACACTGCACCGCCGAAATGTCCAACGCGTTGTCCCGCATCCAGCCCTCGATCGAGACCCCCAGCTTGGCGATCCGCAACAATGCTTCCTCGGGAACACCCTTCGTCTCCGTGTAGGCCCGAACCTGATCGAGTTTCGCCACCACCCGATCGTCCAGATCGGTGAGCTTCCCAGACCATCCGATCACCTCGGAGAGATCCAGCGTTTCCACCGAAATCCCCGCCGCCTCCAGGATCTTCTCACTGAATCGAACCGTGTTGAACCCAGCCGGCCGAGCGCCGATCATTCCAACCCGTAGGTTTTTCATGGCCTTGACCACACGACAGACCGCACTGAAGCGCTGGAGATCTTCGGCAAACTCACCGCTCTCCGGATCCATTGTATGGCGGCGGGTGAGTGAAAAAGGTATCCCATACTGCCGCAAATTGTTGCATGTGGACATCTTCCCACAAAAACTGTCGCGTCGATCCGAGATCGACATCCTTGAGGCGTGATCCGCAAAGGCATGCACCAAAACCGGCACATCCAGCCCAGACCAGCGGATCGTGTTCGATACCGCCTTCTCATCCCCGAAGTTCGGGAGGGTCACCAGAATGCCGTCGATCTCGTCCCGGTGCGCCTTCAATAGATCCGCACAGACGCGGGCATCGGCGTGCGTCTCGACCGCACCCGCAAACGAGGTCGCATCAGGTTCAGGCAGAATGGCCCGGATCCCTTGCCGCGCCAGTACCTCCAAGATGGTCTTGCGCCCCGATTCACAGAGATGGTCTGGAAAGAACCCACGATTGCCGATCACAACTGCCAATGTTAGCTGAGCCATAGAAGAAACTCCTTTCAGCAAAAAGAACGAGAGGATAGGTTAGGGAAATATTCCCTTGCGGCTCTTTTTAAACAAGCTTAACAATTCTACGCAACCGCTTTCTTTGTCCGATTCCATTGATTCGCGGTGGATCGCGTTCAGACTCAATCAATCACACCAGCTCGGAGCCAGGATATGAACCAGACCTTTGCCATCGGCGTCGATTACGGCACCAATTCCGTCAGGGCACTCATCGTGGACGTCCACTCAGGCGAGGAGCTCGCCTCTCACGTCTGGAATTACCCACACGGAGAAGACGGTATCCTGCTCTCCGCCGCCGAACCCGATCTGGCGCGACAACACCCGCAAGATTACCTGGACGGACTCCAGGCCGCCGTCCAGGGCGCCCTTCGAAGCGCCGCCGATATGCCCGGCTTCTCCCCGAATTCCATCATCGGTATCGGGGTCGATACAACCGGCAGCACCCCACTCCCCATCGATGAACAGGGCCGCCCGCTCGCCTTCACCCCCGAGTTCGCCGGCAGCCTCGCCGCCATGGCCTGGCTCTGGAAAGACCACACCGCTCACGCTGAAGCAGCTGCCATCACCCAGGCCGCCGCCCGCAGCCGTCCACAATTCCTCGCCAAATGCGGCGGCACCTACTCGTCCGAATGGTTCTGGTCCAAGATCTGGCACTGCCTCAAGGAGGCGCCGGAGGTCTTCCACGCAGCCTATTCCTGGGTCGAGTGCGCCGATTGGATTCCCGCGGTCATGACCGGCACCGACGCACCCGGCCAGATTCGGCGCTGCATCTGTGCAGCAGGACACAAGGCCATGTTCCATCACGATTGGGGCGGTTACCCGGACGCGGAATTCTTGGAGTCGCTCGCTCCCGAACTGGGTCGCGTGCGAAACAGCCTGCCCGATCACGCCTACGATATCGCCGACCCCGTCGGCCGTCTCACTGAAGAATGGGCCGCCCGCCTCGGGCTGCCCGCCGGCATTCCCATCGCTGCCGGCGCCTTCGACGCCCATTTAGGTGCCGTCGGATCCGGCATTCAAGAGGGCACCCTCGTCAAGATCATCGGCACATCCACATGCGATATGGCCGTCGCACCCTTGTCCACGGATCTTCCAGATATCCCCGGCCTCTGCGGGATCGTCCCGGAATCGATCCTGCCAGGTTTCTACGGACTCGAAGCCGGCCAATCCGCTGTCGGCGATATCTTTAACTGGTTCGTTCAACGGATCCAGCCGGGCGGGACCGATGCGGGGTCACACGAGGCACTGACCGCCAAAGCAGAACGTCTGCGGCCCGGCCAAAGCGGTCTCCTCGCCCTCGACTGGAACAACGGCAATAGGACCGTTCTCGTCGATCAACGGCTCTCCGGCCTGATGCTCGGTATGAGCCTGCACACCTCCCCGGCCGAGATGTACCGAGCCTGGATCGAAGCCACCGCATTCGGCGCCCGCGTCATCATGGAGCGTTTCGAAGAATACGGGGTCAGCATCGATCGAGTCGTCAATTGCGGCGGTATCTCCGCCAAAAACCCCATGGTCATGCAGATCTACGCCGACGTCATGAACCGTCCGCTTGAGATCTCCCGCAGTCAACAGACCTGCGCACTCGGCGCCGCGATGGCAGGCGCCGTGGTCGGAGGCGCGCACCCCGATTTCGCCTCCGCCACCGCCGCCATGACCGGCGTGCTCGATAAGAAGTTCACCCCGATCCCTGAAAACGTCGAAACCTATGATCGACTCTATCAGCTCTACCGACTCTTGCACGATGCCTTCGGCACCGAGGCCGCCCACGAAAACCTGCACCCGGTCATGAAAGAACTCCTCGCCATTCGCGACGAGGTGCGCGGACAGGGGATCTAGCCCAGGTGCTGTCCGAAAACCGTGTTGGGCCACCACGAAAGGTCTCCCTGGCAGGATGGGGAGGACTCCCGCAGAGGGCGCAGAGCGGTATTGGGAGGGGGGAATGCAGACACGTCGGAGCTGTTGCCTGGTTGGACCCGGAAACGCACGCGTAAACAGCAAAGCAGTACACGTTTCCGTAAACGAGGATGCGAATGGAATTCGATCACGAGAGGCTGGGAGAGCGAGTACGAGTACGAGTAGGAGTAGGAGTACGGGAACGGGAAAGACGAGGGCCAACAAGAGGGTGCAGGCGACTCGCAATAGCTCGCGCCTGACCCTTGTCCGTCTGCGGAAACGGTATATCTAATAAATTTCCCCCAAAGGTAGGGATCAGAGCATGGAACCTACCCACCCCCATGGCCAGGTCGAAAACGCCACCGCGCCTCTGCGCCTCTGCGCGAGGCTCTCCGGTTCCGGATGGAAATGCCGGATTTGAACAGTGTTCAGAGGGCCAAGTGCCATAAAAAAAACAGAAATCGCTATCGCTATCGCTATCGCTATCGCTATCGAAATCGAATCCGACACCGATTCAGACCATGATCCAACGGTTCGGCCACCACGGCCGGCAGGCGACGCCCGAAAGAGCGCCCCTTTTCGGACTGGATCTATATGTAGCCCATAGGGTACCACCACATGAAATACTCCCAACTCCGCGAGCGCGTCTGCAGGATCAATCAACAGATCGGCGCCTCCGGGCTCGCACAATTGACCTGGGGCAACGCTAGCGGCATCGACCCGAACGAGGGCGTCATGGCCATCAAACCGAGCGGGGTCGACTATGCTGATCTGACCCCGCAAGACATGGTCCTGATTCAGGTCGCCGATGGAGCGATCCTGGAGGGTGATTTCAAGCCGTCATCCGATACCGCGACGCACCTGGTCCTCTATCGCGCATTCCCCGCAATCAGCGGCATCATCCACACCCACTCCCGCTTTGCCACCGCATGGGCTCAGGCACACAGGGAGATCCCCTGCTTCGGGACCACCCACGCCGATCACTTTTTCGGCGCCGTGCCCTTGACCCGTCCCCTGACGCGCGCGGAGATCGAGGGCGAATACGAACACAATACCGGCCTGGTCATCGTCGAGCGCTTCACCGATAACAATCTCGACCCTCGTCACTTCCCCGGCGTGCTGGTCGCCGGTCACGGACCCTTCACCTGGGGCACCAGCGTCGAACAGGCATTCCATAACGCCGTCGCGCTCGAGGAGATCGCCGCCATGGCAACCGCCACCGTCGCGCTCAACCCCGACCAAGCGCCGGTCGCCGATTACCTGCTCAATAAGCACTTCTCCCGGAAACATGGCCCCAAAGCCTATTACGGCCAGACGCCCAGGCCACAATAGGCGGAACCGGTCTCCACCACCCCACGGCAGACTTACGGCGCCGGCTGGGCAGGCACCTCTTTGATCTCAACCGTCGAACCAGCCGCGGGTTTCCGGTCCATTATCCCGCGAATAAACTCGAGAATCAGCATCGTGACAGCCAGAATGATGATGGCAAGCGGGTGGATCCAATGAAACGAGATCATCATGATCCCACCCAGCATCGGAAAGAGGCAGTAAAACAGGGATTTCATCCCCTTCCCCTCTAATATGCTGATCAACATGGCCAGTGCGGCAAAAACAACAACCAGGTAACCGGCCAGTTCCCCAACACTCCTGATTCGAATCTGAAGCGTGACCAATGAAGCATCATGCGCGGAGAAAATCGCGACCGCACCCACAAACATGGCCAGGGAAAAAAGCAGTAACAACAAGACAATCCAGAACTTGCTCATCAATACCTCCGGGATATTCTTTGATGGTCGGGGCCCAAACAACCCTGTATTAACCACAGAAACATAAGTGCCAGGTCAAGTTATTTCGTCAGGAGGCGGGTTTGGGGAGGGAGCATTCCAATGATCCGGGGGCCATCGGCGGGAGAAGCCATCCTCCCACCCGCCATTCCAGCCTCGCCCCCATCCTGCTTCTGGCAGCGATCGCTGCGATGATGCTGGTAGGACTCGACCAGGGCGATCTCCGTCAAGACCCCCTGGTCTACGGCGCCGTCAGCAAACAGGTCTGGCAATCCCAGCAATGGGATCGCCTCTACTTCGGGGCTGATCCCTACCTGAACAAGCCACCTCTTTATTTCTGGGTCTCAGCCGCTCTGTTCCAAATCGGCGGGCCGACACCCGCCATGGCCCGACTCGCATCCATCCTGCCGGGCTTCGCATTCATCCTGCTCCTGTTCGCTTGGCTGAAAAACCGAGGCTTCCCCCCAGCCCTTGCCGCCGTGGCTACACTGCTCGTTGCACTCTGTCCGGTCTTCCTCGAACATGCCACCGCCGGGCGCCTGGAAACCCTCTACCTGCTCGGCCTGATCGGCGGCTGCTGGACCCTCGATCACACGAGACTACCCACCCTAGGTCGCAGCCTGCTCCTGACCGCGTTCGCCACGATCGGGTGGCTGACCAAAGGACCCGCCGCCCTGGTCTACCTCCCGCTCTGGGCATTGCTCCTACCCATTCCCGGGATGACCGCCTCCAACCTGACGCGTCGCCTGTGGTTGGTGATGCTCGCTGCCAACGGAATCGGCGCACTCAGCTTCCACCTCTGGTGGCGACATCAACACTCACTCTTCGGCGCTGGGCTGATGGAAGCAACCGCCTCCCGCGAGTTCGTCAACCGGTTTGCTGTCGAGCTGTCCCAACTCAGCGGGGGAATCGTCTACTACCTAACCAAGGGTCTGGTCGGCTTCTTCCCCATCCTGGTCGTTTCGGCCGGCTGCTGGTTCGCCCCGCGCCACCGCAATCCAACCGCACCCACCGAGCCACCCGCCGCCACACCCGCAGGCCTCAGTCATTGGCGACCACTCTTGTGGATTGCCGTCGTGGTCACCCCCGCCATCCTTCCCGAACAGCCGGCAACCCGATACCTCCTGCCCGCGCTTCCCGCCCTCGCACTCCTCAGTTGCAGCTTGCTCCAGAGGTGCACAAACATCGTCCAGACCGCAATCATCCCTCTGGCAGGACTCGTCATCGTCGGCGCCGTCGCGGTTGAACTCACCCCGATCCCGCTCCACCAATCAGTGCCCGCCCAATGGCGGCAAGCCCTCCAACACCTCCCCCTGCAAGGCGAAACCGAAAACGTCATACCCTCGGTCGGCCCACCCCATTGGGAACTCAAAGCGTTCCTCTCCTATTACGGCGGAGGCCAGGTCCGCCAGGTCGATCCGCCGGAACTGCTCGCCTATCCCACCGGCACGTGGGTTCTGCTGCAGCAACAAGACTTTCGAAGACTCCCCTACCTCTTTGATGACCACATGGAGATCGATGGCTGGATCCTCGCCCGCCTCAACGCGGAATCCCACCCTCACCCACGAACCGAAACCGGCATACCACCGCTCAATGCCAATGCATCGGGCGATTCTCCAGCAGATTGATCACGTTGTTCGCCACCATAATGGCCACCGTGGAGCCGAAGAGGAACCAGATCCCAGAGGCGAAGACAAAGAAGATCACCAGCAGCAGCCCGAGCTTCCGCACCCGTTGAAATCCGAGAACGCTGAATAGGACATTCGCCAAGGCCATCAGCAAAAAGAGCGGGGCGTAATAGTTGAGGACGAACGCGCGAAACGGTATGGGGTACCCACCCTTATTCCGCCAGAAAAGCTCGGACTCGCGTAGGACCGTCATCACCAACAGCAGTGCGTTGAGGGTGACCAGGAAGGTCGCCTCCAACACAAGCGGTGTCACGGCATGCGAAACGGGAGGGGTTCGCTTCAGATGAGTTCGGGTCGACATGTCCAATCGAATCGTCTTTGTTTTTTGGGGGGGCCACCACTCGTGCGGAAGTGGGAAAATACGCAAAAAGCCGAGCATAGTTCAAACCTTTGCAACAAATCACCCCCCGCGAAGGCCCTTGGCATGCGGGTCGATCAGGTCAAAAGAACAACCACCTCACGTAGCGAGAGCCCGTCCGAAAAGGTAGCCGCATTCTCAACCTGACCTCCCCATCCGGACCC
>CALLYA010000554.1 GCA_937875495.1 uncultured Verrucomicrobiota bacterium | reverse complement strand
CAATCCCCCTCTGCGCCCTCTGCGATCTCTGCGGGATACCTCCCCATCCGGACCCCCAAAGCCTCCCGCAGAGGGCGCAGTGGCGTTTTCGACCAACCTATCGGGGTGAGTAGGTTCCATGCTCTGCAGCCTACTTTTTGGGGTTTTTTCAGTTTTCTCCGATGTAAGTCCCTTTTTCCCAATCCCCCTCTGTCGCCTCTGCGCGAGTTCTCCCCTCCTCCGGAGCCGCAGTGCCTTCAGCTATGCCCAATCGGGTTTTCGGACGACCACTGGCAATGAATGATCGGTGCCCGCATGGGAATCCCCCCACTATCCACCGGGCCTCGGTCCGCCCCACTTCTCCAAGTATTGACTTGCTCAGCTTAGCCTGTAGGATGGCAAGAGCCAATCGAGCTCTATGATCGTCCTTTGCGAACAACCCTCTCGTCTCAGGAGTGCCGTCTGATGAATCCACATCCCCAAACCATCGGTATCCACCGCCGTTCCTTCCTGCGTGCCGGTGCCGCCACATCCATCGCCGCCGCGCTATCCCATTCCCCATCAGCCCAGGGACAAGCGAGTTCCGATCCAGCTCCGGTCGTGCGCCCGCCGGCCGGCAAATCGCTTCTGCTCTCCTGCAAGCTAGGCATGATCCCTAAGGAGCTCAACGGCAAGAGCCTGGATATCGTCGAACGACTCGCCCTCGCTGGCGAGGCCGGTTTCGATGGGGTCGATTTCGATCAGGCCGCCGAGTTCACTCCCGAACAGGCGCGTGAAGCCGTGCAGAAATCCGGCGTGTTCGTCCATAACGCCATCAATCACGCCCACTGGCAACAACGCCTGACCAGCCCCAACGCCGAAGAACGCGCCCAGGCCCGAGCCAATCTCGAGCATTGCATCAAAGTCGCTCACGCAGCCGGCGGATCCGGTGTGCTGATCGTCGTCGGGAGCGCTGGAGACGGACCCGAAGACGAGATCGCCGAACGCTGTCGCAAGGAAATCCAGCAGGTGCTCCCCCTCGCCGCCTCCCTCGGTCAGCCGATCCTCGTCGAAAATGTCTGGAACCAAATGTTCTACGATCACGACGCACCACCCGAGCAGACCCCCGAGCGCTTCGTCCGCTTCATCGATAGCTTCAACAGCCCATGGGTCGGGATGTACTACGACATCGGAAACCACTGGAAATACGGTCAGCCGGGCGATTGGATCCGCGCCTTCGGCCACCGCTGCTTCAAACTCGATGTCAAAGGCTATAGCCGCGCCAACAACGGCTGGGCCGATATCGGCGAGGGCGATCTTCCCTGGGCGGACGTGCGTAAGGCCCTCGACGAGATCCATTTCTCCGGCTGGGCCACCGCCGAAGTCGGCGGAGGCGATCTCGCACGCCTCACCAAAGTCCGCCAACAGATGGAACAGGTCTTCGGGCTCTAACCCACCGCCTCAGACCACCGTCATTCGCACCCCGTGATCAACCGTCGCTTATCAACAAGTGGAGAAGCCACAACAAAGGGCGGAGGAGGGGGAGAACTCCCGCAGAGGGCGCAGAGGGCGCAGAGGTATTTTGGGAGGGGGATTGCAGATACGTCGGAGCTGTTTTCAGCAACCGCCCTAGTCTGCTGAAAACGGTATGTCTTAAAAATCCCCCAAAAAAGGTCGGGATCAGAGCATTGATCCCACCCACACCCATGGCCAACTCGAAAACGCCACCGCGTCCTCTGCGCCCTCTGCGGGAGCCTCTCCAATCCCGAATGGGGAGGGCAGGTTGGGAAAGCGGCTGACTCTCCGGACGACCTCGGGCTCGTGAACGTTTGCACGCAAATATTCCACGCCATATCACGCTTCCCATCGATTCCGATTCCGATTCCGACCCCGACCCCGATGCCCATTCCGTCCTCATCTGCGGATCCAAACCCCCCACATCGCGTTACTCATGGCCTGCGGACCGAAAAGCGGACCTGGACCCACTCGCCCGATTCACGCATGCAGACCAATTTGTGCTTCCCCTCCTCCAGCGTCATCAACAACGGTTCCTCAGGCCGGGAGAGCCCTAAGTAGCGATCGTTCAAATACCAAAAGAGATCCTCCACCGCATCCAAAGAGGTCCTCAGGCGAACCCGATTCCCACGCTCGTCGCCGGCCAGCAGGAAGACCGACTCCTTCGCAGGCGCCACAATCTCCAGTCCGCGCACCACCCGCTGGGTAGCCGCAACACCGCCCTCCTCCCCGGCCAGCGCATTCGCGGAAACCGGAATGTTCGCAAGGTCCCAGCCCTGCGTCGAGCCCGGCCAGCGAATTTGAACCTGCTCGCCACTCGCCGAGGGTCGGAAATAATGGACATCACACCGACGCTGGACATGCTGCTCCACCGGGATCTGCTCGTTGTAGACAGAAGGACAGCTCTCAGCCGCCGGTAAGCCGGTGATCGAGCACATCTCCACCGTCTTCCATGCACCCTCGAATTCAGGCCATTGCCAATATTCAGCAGGGAGCACGTCCCGAAGGATCCGCGCCGCCACGGGGAGCGCGTCTGAGTATCCGGACAGGTTCGGAACCCCAACACCATCGTTTCGCCCCACCCATACTCCCACCACCACCGCGTTGTTGAAGACCATGGCCCAGGCATCCCGATGGTTCGTGGAGGTGCCGGTCTTCCAACACGCCCGCAGCGGGTTCGTTACCTTCGCCTTCCCCGGCAACTCCAGCTGCCCAGGCAGCGGCTGCTCCATCATACGATACATCGCCAGCCGCGTTCCCCGCGTGAACACATCGCGCGTCTTCCCGGCCACCTCCGCCGAGAGACGAGGCGTCCAGTGGAGCGTTCGCCTCCCCCCGCCTGCAGCCAACGTGCAATACGCGCCGGAGAGCTCCCACAGCGATACCTCGCAGTTGCCCAGAATCAACCCGATCCCATACTCCGGATCCGGCCGAAACAGACTGGAAATCCCAAGGCCACGTAAATGATCGCAGAACCGGGTCACCCCCAGCCGCTCCAGAACCGTCATCGCCGGGATGTTCAACGACTGCTGCAGCGCAGCCGTCGCCGTCACAATGCCGCGATACCCGCCATCCATGTTCTGCGGTCGGTACAATCCATAGTCCAGAGGATCGTCCCGCAGGCCTTCACTCGCATAGAGCACATTGCGCTGTAACGCCAAGGCATAGGCAAACGGCTTCAAGGTCGAACCCGGCGATCGCAACGCTCGGGTGCAATCGACCTGCCCGTCCACGGTCGGGTCAAAGAACCCCTTCGATCCGATCCAGCCCAGGACCGCACCCGTCGCAGGCTCACAGACCAATACCGCACAGTTGAGCCCACGCGGATCAAGTTCCGGACGTACACCCAGTATCACTCGCTCCAACCCCCGCTGAATCTTGGAATCCAAAGTGGTTTCGACCACCGCCCCCGCGCGTAACGCAACCAACCGACCAGCCGCCGCATGCTCCGCATGCCGCGGGAAGTCGTGCCACGCCACCGTAACCGGCCTGTCCACCGTCGATGCATACAGCGCCTTGGAGATGACACCCTCCTCCTGCATCCGCCGCAGAACCATCTTGCGACGGGCCAGGGCCTTCTCTGGGTGCTTCAGAGGCATCAGCCGACTCGGACTCTTCGGCAAACCCGCCAACAACGCAGCCTCCGCCAAGGTCAATTCGCGGGTCGGCTTCCCCCAATAACGTAAGGAGGCCGCCTCGCAGCCCTGAAGGTTCATCCCGTATGGGGCGATGTTGAGATAGAGCGCTAGGATCTCGTCCTTGCTCAGATTGCGCTCAACCCGAACCGCTTCCACCGCCTGCAAAAGCTTCCAGACGTAGCTTCGGGGGCGTGGGTGGACCAGCCGCACCAATTGCATCGTGATCGTCGATGCGCCGGAATAGATCCGCCCACGCCAAAAATTCTGGCCTGCCGCACGCAATACCGCGATCGGATCGACACCGTGATGCCTGCGAAAACGGTGGTCCTCCACCGCAATCGTCGCCTTGACCAACCACGGGTTGATCTCCGCTAGCTCAACCGGGATCGACCATTGCTCCTCCAGGTTGACCGATGCAAACAGGATCTCTCCGTCCCTGGCCAACATCCGGCCGGACCACGCACGCTCACGATACGGCCTCAGATCCATCGGCCAGTAGATCCAGCCGAGCATCAGGATCGCGAACAGGGCCCCCGCCACCAGAAGACACAGCAAAAGCCTGCGCACCCAGGTCCGACACCGCGATCGCGGGCAGCCCCCTCGCGCTTTCCAGAAACAAACGCCCATGCCTCGCTCCCCCGATTATTCCAGCGACCCCGCCGATCCAGTTGGTTCAATCACAACCTCGCGCATCGCCTCCGAGGCTCGAAGCGCAGGATCGTACATCGCCTCCACAATCAACCCCGGCCGGTGGTATTTCCCCGGTGTCACCGCCTGCAGGCCATAATAGAACCAATGCTCGCCCTCCCAGAGCTCATCATAGGAATACACCATCCGATCGTCCCGCATGTCGATCATGTTGGGCCGCAGCGGCTGCGGCAAGGTCGCCAACGGCAACGCATTGTCACCACCCAGTACAGGATTGGTGATCTCCATTCCCGCAGGGATTAAATCCGCCACGATCACATGCCGCATCGGCCGATCCACCTTCAGCTTGATCGCAACAAGATACGCGCCGCGTTGAACATACCGTTCGTCATCGACGGGATCCCCCACCGCGTTGAGGACCTCGCGCTCGAACGCAATCCCATTCTCTTCATCGACCTCCTCAACATCCTTCGCGATCCCCCGACGGGTGACGTTCACGAAGACATCCGTCGGCCCGGTATTCTCGACCTCGTAAAAGGCCCCGACACCCTTGGTTGTGCCCCGGAAAAACTCCGCGCCCTGGAAGTCGGCCGAACCATCTCCATCCCGCACTGTCCACGCAGCCCGTGATGCCTGGTCCTCCATCTCCATGAAATAGTCCGACAAAGCGGTGATCACAAAGGCAAACTCCTGGGTCGTGCCCATCTCCTGGCCCGCAAGAAAGCTCATCAGATCATCCAGCCGCGTGTTCAACTCCTGCCCGCGCACACCCGACTGATAGAGAGCCATAAACTCCACCGCGGTGTTGCGGATGTCTGAGGAGAGCGTCAGGTCGGATGCGTGGTCCTGAAACAGACGGACCGGCACCCGCGCCAGATACGCCTTGGCCGCGCTCGCCTGCCCCGTGATCTTGGCCACCGTCGCCGCCAAGAGATAGCGGCCGGCCGGTGAGAGCGCATAGTCGTCAAACCGTTCCACCTCCTCGCCGATCTGCGGATCGCCCAATAGCGCGAGTACGTAACAGCCATAGGCGCGCAAATAAAGCTCGTCCGGCTCCGCCAAACGGCCATCCTGTACCAGCTCACGCACGTATTGCGCCAAGTATTCCACATGCTCTCCGGATACCGAGATCCTACGATCAGCCCGCACCAGCGAGAGGAAATGCAGCGCAAATACGCTTCCGTATGGGTGAGACGAACGCCCTCCCGGCCAGTAGGCCAGCCCGCCGTCCGGATTCTGCATCGAGAAGAGCTTCTGGATTCCAGTCCGGAAATAGACGTCCACATTCTCGCGATCGCTCAGCGAGCCGCGCATGAGATACTCCTGCGAACGCAAGAGATACATCCCCATCAGTTGCGCGGTCGTCTGCTCCACACAGCCATACGGGTATTCCTCCAAGAAGCGCAATGCACCCTCCAGTCGCATGAACGGATGCGGCGCAGCCGTCACCGACAACTCCGCCAGGGCGTTGTCCAAATAGCTGTCCATCCCAATCCGGACACTCGTCCCGGGGGCGACAACGACAGTCTCGAACGCCGACCCATACCGACTCGCAGGCTCGACCGGAATCGGGAATTCGCGCGTCAGACGGTCCAATTGCGTGCCGTCCTCGCGAAGGACCTCAACCGCCCAGGTCTGCCTCAATAGGCCGGTCGCTTCCGGAGCCTTCAGCTCCAGCGTCAGCTGGTCCTGCCCCCCGGCCGGAACCGTCAACGCAAAGGCCTCCTCACTCAGCACCGACGCGTCCATCGTCGAGACCAGGCGCAGGCGGAATTCCAAAGGACCGTCCGAGTTGTTGAAAAATCCAAGACTCTGGACCGAGGTATCACCCGTCACAAGGAATCGCGGCAGGTGCGGTTGCATCACCCAAGGCCGCTTGATCGGTAGCTCAACGGCCCTGCTCCCCACCCCCGACGCGCCCAACGCCACAAACTGCAGCCGCCCGCGGCCGGTAAATTCAGGGACATCGAATCGCACCAGCCCGCGACCGTCGGCGCCTGTGCGGATGATCCCCGACCAGAGCGCCATCGGCTGAATCCAAGTGTCGTTTCCCAGGCCGACATAGTTGCGAGACCGGTCTTCACCCTCGCCACCACCGAAGGCCGGTGCGGTATAGTTGTATGCGATGCGATCGTAATAGTGCGCCAGGTTGAGCGAGGCCTTCCGCGGACGGCCGAGCCACCCGAGCGGATCAGGCCCTGACCAGCCCAGGATCTGATGGATCCCAACGTCGACCAGCGCCACCAGGACATCCCCTTCCACCGGCGAACCGCTCGCGTCCGTCACCGTGAAGGCTTGCTCAAATCGGTCGGCCGGCTGCAAGACCTCGGGCAGCGATTCCAACGTGACCTCCAACTCACGTTCCGGATTGCGCACACTCAGGTTCTGAGCCGCGTACACCGTGAAGGGCAATACCTCCTGCCGGCCCTCACGGAAAGAGTGGACCACCGACGCTCCAACCCAAACGTTCGGATAGTACTCAGGCTCGATGTCGATCGCGACCTCCGCCACCTGCCCCTTCACCTCGAAGGGAATCGCGCGGTAGATCTCATCACCCTCCAGAATCAACAACCCCAACCCGTCAAACGGCGACTCGATCCGAATCCGAGCGGTCTGGCCGACCCAGTACTCCTTCTGGTCCAGTGATACCTGCAGGAGGCTGGGTTCCTCGCCATCCCCGACATGGATCTCGCCCCAGGCCGAACGTACAACCATCGAGCTGTAGATCTCCGATCCCTCGGCACGAACCCGAATCACGTACCCGCCCGATTCCTCCAACGTAAAGGTCGTCATGCCGCGGCCGTCACTCAGCGATACGCTCTCCGTGGAAATCAATCGCTCAGCACGGTCCCACTTGGCGTCATGATGGGACATATACTCCCGAATCTGATAGAATTGATCGACCTTCAATAGCTCGAGAGTCACCGCTCCTGTCTCTACAGGCAATCCGTCCGTTCGCAACGCAGCAACCTCCACGGTCACCGCATTCTCCTTCTCAATGGGCGTGCAGCGCAACCCGACCATTTCAGGCTCCGGGAAAAACCAACACCGATGCTCCGCTGCCACGAACCGACCCCCGATCTCGAAGATCTTGCCTCGCAATACCGTCCGCAGCGGAGACGTCAGCTTCTCCAATCCAGGTTCCTGAATCGAGAACAGGGCCTTGCCTTCCGCATCCGTGGTCAGACGACCCAGTTGCACCTGCGTGTCGAAAGCGGCATTCGCATTCCCAAAGGAAAATCCCGGATACCGGGCATCCCGATAGATTTCGGATGTGTAGATTGCCTCGGCCTCAGACTCCAGGTCCGCCGCCGGCGCACCAAACAGATGCATCCCCTGGAGGACCAAATCCGCCGCCTTGCCACGCATCAGATTCTCGCCCTCACTCAACCCGGCCTCGACTCGGAGTCGGTCCGGCACGAATTCCTCCATGTGGAACGTAAACACCCCGATCGGCGCCTCACTGCCCGGGATGAGTGCCTCGATCAAATACCGCCCCGTGGGATCGTTGGCCAGCGTCTCCAGGTCCCAATCTCCATTGCCCTGATCATTCGTCTGGACCATCACCTGGCGCAGTTGCTGCCCGTTCGGCTTCTTCACACGCAGCAAAATCGGCAGGTTCGGCACAGCATCACCGTAACCCTTCCGAACCGTCCACCCCACATGCAGCGTCCCCCCCGGCCGTATCAGGTTTCGATCGGCAAAGAGAAAAGCCTCGTACGCCGAAACACCATAGGCCGGTAGATTCGACCCCGCGCCGGCCCCCTGCACCGGACGTGCCTCGAGCCGCAGAAAGGTGTAGTCGTCCGGGGTCTCCACGATCAACAGCACCGCCGCCCCTCGGTCGTCAGTCGAATACGATATCCGCGCTAAACCGTCGGCGCCGGTCGTCCCCTCGCATAAAAGCTGGCGCTTTTCAGAGAACAGTCGAACCGTGGCACCCGCCGTCGGTGTCAATTCCTCCAGGTCATGCACCATGACCACCAGCTCGTCCCGGGTCCAATGCGCCAAAACCCCGAGGTCAGTGATCATCACCGTCTTGACCGCCCTAACCCTCCGATCTTCCTCTTCCTCACCGCTCTCGGCCTCTAAAATGAAGATCCCTCGCTGCTCGTCGGCCGCCAGGCCCGCCCAATCCACCTCCGTCACGGTAGGCCGCTCCGAAGGCCCGGATACCGAAACCTTCAGCCGACCCGCGGGCTGGAAGAATCTATCCTTGAGCGTCTTCACGCTCCAAGAGTATTGGTTGTCATCGAAAAACACCTCGGGGATATTGCTCGCAAATACTTTGTATGCAGCAAGATCATAAGATTCCATGTAGGAGCTCTTCACCGTCAGCGGGGCGTGCCCCCGGCGCATGTGATAGAGATCGGATTTGTGCGAAAACTCTAAATTCCCAGATATGTCCTGGGTGCTAAAACTCCCCTCTAAATCGCCCTCAAGGGCAAACCCGCCCCGCATCGGCAATCCGGACTTGACCCGAAAGTCGTAGCGCTGCCGGGCCCGGAATATTCCATCGAACATAACGGTTTCCTCTTCGGACCGCTCACGAATACGAAGTTCCTCAATCGGAGGATAGAACTCAAAATACTCCAACAATTCGGCCCTGCTTACCGATGGCGCAATCGGGTAATTCAGCTGGATGACGGCGTAGGGTGGAAAGGAATCCCAAAACCACCAAGCGCTGGAACGAAAACTCGCATCCGTAATCAACACACGCTGGGGGTTGGCCTCCAGGGGGATCTCACGCTCATCCACCACCTGAAGCGCATCTCCCTCAATCACTCCCTCCTTGACCAACAAAAGGAAGTCGACCCGCCCGTCTAACTTATACGAGGTCGTTATCTGAAAGGAACTCGACCTGCCACCCGAGACCTCAAACGGAATCGGCTCGCGGGTGCGCGCATCCAAAAGCTCGAGCGCATCCCTCAATAACGCCCCGTCCACCGCCTGCTTCAACGATACTTCGATCACCTGACGCCCGGACATGGCCTCGATCACTTCGGCCTTCGTAAGGTACAACTCATCCCGGATCGGCCAGAAAAATCGGTACGGGGTGCAAAGGAATTGAGACCCATCCCTCGTCGAAATTCCTTCCAGGATGTTCACCTGAAACGGCACCTTCGCATTCGGATCAAACTTGAGCTTGATATCACGATCATCCGGAATGATCTCGAACCGCACCGGTTCTCCCTTCGAATCGGTGACGGATATGAACTTCTCAAGCCCCTCCCAAAGCGGAGGTTGCGAGAAGCTGCACAACAGCACCTTTCCCAATTCTTCGTCCTCAACTGACCGCACATGGCGCAGGTCCATCTCATACCCATAAAAGTTGTGCACCCGTGAGTCGGAGTCCAGCTCCCGCCCGTCCTCAGCCCGAAGCGTCTCCGGCAAGGTCAGGGTCACCCTCTGCCCACTCTTCATCCATTCGTTCAACCGAAAGGAAATGTAGTCCCGACCATATAAGAACCTCCCCTGGATCGAACCACTCACAATCGGCTCTGGATAGTTGGCAACGTCATTCGGGTACGCGATCGGCGCATTGAAGTAGAGGACGATCTCGGACCCCGCAGCCCGCCCAGGGACCGGATAGGTCCCTGTCACACGGAATCCAGTCTCACCCGCCCAGACGCAAAGCGGGAAGATCCCCAAGAACACCAAAGTGATACATTGCCTGAACCATCCCCTGAAGTTCATCTCTACCCCCAAAGTCAAACGAACGCCTTGACAAAGCCATCATATCATCCACGAGTCCAATCGTTTGCGGGTTAATCCCACAATCTGGACCCGTCGATCACGAAAACCCTACCTCCAGAAATTCAGCTTGGCCAGAACGGAATCGATCCCTCCTCAGCAGTGTCAATTGAAATAGTTATTCACAGCCTAAGTATTTAAAGAGAAGTCGGTAGCGAGGGATCGTCCGAAAAGGCATCCGCTTTCCCAACCTGCCCTCCCCATTCCCATCCGGAAAGCCTCGCGCAGAGGCGCAGGGGCGCAGAGGAAGAGGGGGAATGGGAAGGTTTGCTTGGAGATTGAGGTGATTCCTGCAACAGGATTGGTTGGTTGGAAACGCAAATCTAATGAATCTCCCCAAAAGGCAGGGATTTGAGCATTGACCCTCCCCCCAAGCCAGCTCCAAAACGCCTCCGCGCCCCTGCGCGAGAATCTCCGGATCCGGATGGTTGACAGCGGCAAGCTGCTGCTTCCTTTTCAGAGGTCCACTACCCGCCCACAGGCACAAACGTCCGCCAGCTCGCGGCCACTGCTCCACCCACAGCGGACGCAGCACGACTTTGCGTGCCGCGGCGCGGGGGGCATTTCGGCATTTCCGATGT
>CALLYA010000553.1 GCA_937875495.1 uncultured Verrucomicrobiota bacterium | reverse complement strand
TCGATCCCTGTTCTGGTTGGCCCCTGGCCAAGCCAGCTCGAAAACGCCTTTGCGCCTCTGCGCGAGGCTCTCCGGATGGGAATGGGGAGGTCAGGTTGGGAAAGCGGCTGCCGGTTCGGCCGACCTCTGGGCTGCCCAGTGTCGACGGGGCGGCATGTTTTTGGTGCCTGGCCCTTAATATATTATTCGAAAAAGCGATTGACCCTTTTGGCGATTATTGAAAGGATGGATCAACGGCCAGCCCGGTTTCCGTTGGATGGTTGCGGGTTGAGGGGTCAGGGTGAATTGGGTCTTAGGAGATTTTACGATGACTGGTTTGATTCGTTCGGGCAGGTGCAGGAGTGCCTTTGCTGGTGTTTTGATGGCGGTCCTGCTTCCGATGTCGTTATTTGGGCAATTAGGCGTCCTTTTAAGTGACAATTTCAATGGATCGACGGTGGATCCGGCCAAGTGGCGGGTCTCCGACACACCGTTTGAGACCGGTGCGACCGACATTGAGGCCAATGTCGGTGGTGGCAGCGTAAACTTCTACGGTTTCGCGACCGCCAATTACTGGGGCGGCTTATCGCTTGCCTCGGTCCCGACCTTCTCGGTGGTGCCGGGTGAGGCATTGGTGTTTAAATCTGAACGGTGGTCGCACTTAGGGAATGCCACGGCTTCGCGCAGCGGCGTCTGGGTGACCGACCCGACCCGCTCGAAGTACGTCTTTTTTGCGGACAACTGGGGCGAGAATGGGTGGACCTACAACCTCTTGACCGGCGACTCCATGGTCGACCTTCCGACCGGGACCGGGATCAATCTGGTGCCGTTGGACGACTTTACGTTGGACGACGGCCAATTCCACGAGATCATGGTCATGGCCAATGGCGAGTCGGTGAAGATGTATGTGGACGGGGTGTATGGTGGAGTCGTGCCGTATCCGTTCTCCGATGACATTGTCTTTGAGTTCGGTGCTTACGCACGTGCGTTTGTGGACGGCGAGCTGGGTCCGGACGAGGTCGATGTGACCTTTGGCCCCGCGCAGGTTGAGCGGGTTGGTCTCGTACAATTTGATAGGACTTTCATGCCTCAAAAGGTGGGCGGCGTTGCACGCCAGATAGGGATTACGGTCTCGCCGACCCTATTGGCATCCCAGCCGATTTCTGTGAGCATCACCTCGGACAACCCCGCGGTCGCCAAGCCTGTCGGCGCGGACGGCGGCGGAACCCTGACGATTCAGTTCGCGCAGGGGGGGGCCAACACCCAGATGATCGAGGTCGAGGCATCCAGTCTCGGCACCGCGATGCTGACCTTGGGGAGCACGGCCGATCTCGAGATTTGGAACAGCCTGAACGTGGTGGTCCCTGAGCAACCTGGTGTTCAGATGACCGACGACTTTGAGGACGGTACGTTGGATCCCGCGATCTGGGTCCCGGGCACGCGTGGTTTCGAGGATGCCGGAGCCGTCGATATGACGGTTCAGGAGAGTGACGGCGCCTTGCGCTTCTCCGGCACGGGGACCGCGAGCTACTGGGGCGGACAATCCGTTTCCACGGTCAACTCATACTCCGCGAGCCCCTACAACCTGCTTACCTTTGAGATCGATCGGGTGAGTATCGAATACACGGGGTCGGCGGCGCGAACGGGTGTGTACATCCGGAATGCGGACTACTCGCAGTATGTCTTCTTCGCCCAGAACCTGGGTGAGAACGGCTGGCAGTACAACGTCAACCCCGGCTCTCCGACCGGCGGCGGCACGGATATCACCGGACTCGATGCCCTGGACGGGAGCACCGGCACGCACCAGTTGCGGCTGGTTGCCAACGGCCAGACGGTCGATCTCTATCTCGACGGGGCGTATGCGGCGACGGCGCCGTTCCCGGTCATAGATGGGATCTTCTTCGAAGTCGGGACCTATCTTCGGGCTGCGGGCGATACGGGAACGGGCGTCTTCGACAATGCACACATCGAGACGGCGACCCCCTGCATCAGTGTGAGCAACACGGTGGTCGGTCGTAGCATAGATGACCTGGGAATCGAAACCGTTCAGGTGACTGTTCCTGAATTGTTCATCGTTGGCGACGACCTATCGCTCGTGGTCACTTCGGACAACCCGGCGGTCGCAGCGCCCGTGGGTGGGACCGATGGTGTCCTGACCCTGACCGTCGATCCCAACGGATCGCTGACGCTGCCGTTCGAGATCGAATTCAAGGCGATCGGCACGGCCAATTTCACGATCACGAACGCGCAGGGCATATGCGGTCCGCCCTCGATTGTGGCAGCGGTCTCCTACACGCCTGATGTGCTGCTGACCGACGACTTCGAAGACGGCGTGCTTGATCCGGCCCTTTGGGTGGAGAGCAGCAAAGGCTTTGAGTACGACCTGCATCCGGATGCGGGCGGCACCTTCAGTGCGGTTGAGGCAAACGGTGTGCTGACGATTGGCGGTGTCGTGGAGGCCGAGTACTGGGGCGGCCGATCCATCGTCACGGTAGACACCTACAGTGCCTCTCTGACCAGTCCGTTGTCGATCGAAGTCGACCGCGTCTCGCAGACGGGCTCGGGCACCGGTCATCGGACCGCGCTTTGGATCACGAACGCGGATCGGACCAACTACGTCTTCTTCGCCTACAACCCGGCGGAAGGCACCTTCTGGCAGTACAACTACCGGCAGAATGGGGAGGGCCCCTCGACCGGTCCAGGCAATCGAATCGATGCATTCACAGGAATCACCTATGAGGACGGCGGAAACCACCGCATGCAGATGGTGGCCAACGGTCAGACGGTGAAGATCTACCTGGACGGTGTCTACGGGATTGAAGTGCCGTTCCCGTTCACGGACGATCTGAAGTTCGAGATCGGCAGCTATGGCCGCTTCACGGATGACACGGTGGACGGCGTCTTTGACAACGTCCTGATCACGGGTATCGCCGGGACGGTCCAGCCGGTGGACGTACTGGTCGACATTGCGAAGGTCGGCGGCGACATCGTCCTGAGCTGGAATGCGACGTCGGGTGTGGCCTATCAGGTCCAGAGCTCGACGGATCTGGTCACCTGGGCGGACATCGACTCCGGCGCCGTGATCGCCGAGGGTGACACGGTCACCTGGACGGATTCATCGGCGGTTGATGCGGTGAAGTTCTATCGCGTGATCGAGCTGCCGTAACGCGGCACGCGGGACGCGGGACGCGGCACGACTTCGCGTGCCGCGGCCCGGGGCCTGCGGGCCCCGGGCGAGGGTCAGAGGTTCGCAGCACGCCTAGGCGT
>CALLYA010000552.1 GCA_937875495.1 uncultured Verrucomicrobiota bacterium | reverse complement strand
CTCGATTTTTTCCGACCCCGACCCCGACCCCGACCCCGATTCGAACAGTGATCGGACTGATCGGGCGCCATTGCCTGGAGGCGACGTCTGAGGGCTATGCGGAACAAACGAACTGTGTGTCGGCATGATGTTGGGCCTGGACAGGTGCTGGGCAGAAAGCATTTTGCTGAATCCGGCGCGGGTGCTATAAGGGGGGCCTTTAGTCGTGGGTTGGTGGGCGTTTACGGCGCATGCGGGTGAGGAATCGAACAGGGGATGAGTTGTCTTGGGCGATGCAACGGATGAACGGATTCGGATGACTGGATCGTCAGCGGATGGGTCCGGCGGGGGAACGGGCTTGATCGTGGGTTGGGGGGCGCTTTGGGCTGCGCTGGTCTTTGTGCTTCTGGCGGTCCTCTTCACATGGCCGTTGGCGGCTGACCTGACCGGCACGATTCCGGGCGGCTGCACCGATGTGTGGCAGAACTACTGGGGGTTCTGGTGGTGGCACCACGCCCTGTTCGAGCTGGGGCAGAGTCCCCTCTGGACCGATCTTCTCTACTATCCTTTTGGCAGCAATCTCGCGCTGCACACGCACTCGGCGTTCAACATGCTCTGGACGATGCCGTTCCAGAGCGTTTGGGGGCCGGCCGCGGCGATGAACCTGGCCACGTTGGGTGCGCTGGCCGGATGCGGTTGGACGGCCTACCTGCTTGCGCGTGATCTGGGGCTCTCCTGGAGTGGCGGAATCCTGGCGGGAATCGTTTTCACACTGAACGCGAATCACATGGAGCAGACGCTGGAGCACCTCAACCTGATCAGTGCGCAGTTCATGCCCCTGGCGGTCCTTTTTCTCCTGCGCTGGTTACGTTCCGCGCGTTGGGAGTGGGCGGTTGGGCTCGGGTTCAGCTTCGGGTTTCAGGCCCTCGCGTCGTGGCACATCGGTCTGTTGACCGGAATGCTGCTGTTGCTGCTTGCGCTCATCCACTGTTTGACGCTGCGGCGTGTGGAGTGGGCGTTTCCGGCGCCCAAGCGGATTGGGCACGTCGTGATCGGACTGATCGCGTTGGTGGTCGTGGCGGGGCCGATGCTCTTTCCGATGGTGCGTGAGATCCTGGCCGGAGTGGATTATGTGAAGCCGGCGGAGCAGCGTGGGATCGACCTGTTGTTTTTGATGATCCCGAGTGAGCGCCATCCGATTTGGGGCGGATTGACGCGCGGGGTATACGCCGGGTTGCGGTCTTATTTGAGCGTGGGATTTGTCTGCTTTGTCGGCGTGGTACCCTTGATCTGTTTGTGTGCGGGGCTCTTCGGACCGAGCGGGCGGCGCAGGGTTGTCTGGGGGTGGTTCACGGCACTGGTGATCCTGCTGGTTTTGGCGATGGGTGCGAACCCGGTGATTGCCGGCCGGGCGGTGCCCGGGGCTGGGTATTGGCCGTTTGCCTGGTTGGGTGACATCCCGATTGTGCGAGCGATGCGTCTGGCCAACCGGTTCATGGTGCCGATGACCTTAGTTCTGGGGATACTGGCTGGGCTGGGTCTTGACATGTTGGTGCGCGGTCGGGCAGCTCGTGGGGAGCCTGCTGAGGAGGAGCTCCAGCGGTCCGCGCGACGGCGATGGTTGCCGGGCGTGGTGATTACGCTGGTCCTGATCGAGTACGCCTGGCAGCCGTATCCGGTGGTTGAGGTCCCCAAGCTCGAATGGGCGCGGACGATCCGTGACGAATCGGGCGGTGGCGCGGTCTTATCGTTGCCGTTTGATCTGACCAGTGCGACGGTGATGAACCTCGTGGAGCAGACGGAGCACCGCAGGCCGATAGCGGGCGGCTACATCGCGGTCCCACCTGAGCGTGTATTGAAGCTGCTCCAGGGAGACCGCTTGCTGGGGCATATGCAGGGCTTTCAGCCGGACCCCGGCTGGGCTCCTGCGACGGTGGACGAGTTGCGGGCCGGTGGATATGGATGGGTGGTGCTGCACCCGGGGCGGACCCGTGAACGCCTTGCCGCGCGCCTGGACTCGGTGCGTGCTGCGGGCGGTGATTTCTATGAACAGCGTCGATGGATACCTGCGCGTGGCCTGCCCGAGGATTGGGCGCTTGGGTTGCATGACTGGTTCGAGATGGAGCTGGGTGCGCCTTGGTACATGGACGAGGAGGTCTCTGTCTTCCGGGTTTCGGACGAAGGTGCGGAGCGGTGATCTCGTGTCCGCAGACGGGACGGGCCGGCGAGCGACACCGGGTTGTTCTATTGTGGGGCGGAGCACTGGGATCGAAAACAATCGAGGGGGAGAAGCGGTGGGAAACATCGTAGCGGTCAGAAGTCTGCTGGGGGTTGGGGTGTGTCTGGGTATGCTGGCCATGTCTGGTTGTCGTCAGGCGGTAGTGGAAGTGGATGCATCGCCGATGCAGCGTCCGGTGAAGCAGGTTTCGGAGCCGCCGGTTCGTCGCGAGTTTCGAGCGGTCTGGGTTGCCACGGTTTCGAACATCGACTGGCCATCCAAGCCGGGCCTAACGGTGGCGCAGCAAAAGGCCGAAGCGGTGGAGATCCTGGAGCGTGCGGCTGAACTGAACATGAATGCGGTGATCTTCCAGGTTCGCCCGCAATGTGACGCCCTTTATAGGTCTGAGTTAGAGCCGTGGTCGTATTTCCTGACCGGCGCCCAGGGAGTGGCGCCTGAGCCGATGTACGATCCGCTCGAGTTCTGGGTCGAGCAGGCGCATGCCCGGGGCATGCAATTGCATGCCTGGTTCAACCCGTACCGTGCGGGGCATCCCTCGATGAAGGGTGGTTTCTCCGAGGACTCCGTGATCAAGCGCAAGCCTGGGCTCGTGCGTCAGCTCAACGACGGCTATTACTGGATGGACCCGGCGGAGCCGGGGACTCAGGCGCATTCGCTTGCGGTGATGTTGGATGTCGCGCGGCGCTATGACATCGATGGCATCCACATGGACGATTATTTCTATCCCTATCCTTCCTACCTCGGTGGCGGGGAGTTCCCGGACGAATCGCGCTGGGCTGTCTACCGTGAGGAAGGCGGGAAACTGAATCGTTCGGACTGGCGTCGGTCTCAGGTCGACCGCTTCATTGAAAACCTGTATCGCCAGGTGAAGCGCGAGCGTCCGCATGTCCAGGTTGGGATCAGCCCGTTTGGGATCTGGCGGCCGGGCAACCCGGAAGACATCCAGGGGATGGACCAGTACGAGACATTGTACGCGGATGCGCGGCTTTGGCTGGAGCAGGGTTGGGTGGATTACCTTGTGCCGCAGCTGTACTGGCCGATCGGGCGGGTTCAGCAGAGTTTTCCGGTACTGCTGGCATGGTGGCAGCAGCAGAATCCGCTGGGGCGTCATCTATGGCCGGGACTCTACACCAGTCGGGTGGATGACGGTTCCGCTTCGGCCTTTGACGTGGACGAGATTCTCGGTCAGATCCTGGTCTCCCGCGGCATGCTCCAACGAACCGCGGGTGCGGTGCATTTCAGTGCACGCGTCTTCATGGCCGAGCGTGGGCGTGCGTTGAATGCCGCACTGCAATCGGGGCCGTACCGCGATCGGGCGTTGCCGCCGGTCCCCACCTGGCTCAAGCTGACGGCCCCCGGCACGCCGGTGGTGAAAGCCCGGCAGGAAGGGAACAACCTCCGGCTTCAATGGGCGGCGGCCGCGGGAGGGCCGCGGGTGGCGCACTGGGTGGTGCATAGGGGGAGCGGTATTCAGGGGCGTTGCACGATCCACCCTGCGGAGCAGGACGAGTTACTGATCGAGGGCAAACGCACCGGCGCTCGGGGCTCGGGCGCCAGAGTCGCCGTGCATTCGGCCGATCGATTTGGACAGCTGAGTGCGCCCGTGGAGTTTTGGTTGATGGACGGCAAATCAGCGGGGCGATAGCCATACCGCCGCAAATGGAACGGGGCGATCGGTTTGACAAGGATGGGCTCGACAATGAGGAAGAAGCGAAAGCAAAAGGCTGCGATCCAGACGGGAGACTCTGGCCGCGGAATGCTACGGGATACATTGAAATACTGGGGGCCGAGCTTGCTCCTTCTTCTGCTTGGGTTCTGGGTTTCGTTCAGGTTCGTCAAGCCGGCGCCGCCGCGGACGATCCGGATGGCGACGGGGATGGCGGAGGGTGCGTATCACGAGGTAGCCGGACGGTATCGTGATCTACTGAGCGGGTATGGGATTGAGCTGGAGCTGGTGGAGACGCAGGGTTCTGCGGAGAACCTCGCAATGCTGAACAGCGGCGAGGTTGAGCTCGGGTTTGTGCAGGGTGGGCTTGCAGCGCATGGTGAATATCCAGCGGTGGAGGCGCTTGCGTCGGTCTTCAAGGAGCCGCTCTGGGTCTTTTGTCGTTCGGAGATTCAGGGGGAGGACCTCGGTGCGTTAAAGGGGCTTCGGATCGCGATCGGACCAGAGGGCAGCGGTACGCGTCCGATCGCGACCACGCTGCTTGAGATCAATGGGGTCAACGAGGAGAACACGGAGCTACTGCCCCTGGCGGGGCGCGCAGCGGCACGGGCGTTAGGCGATGGAGCGGTGGATGTTGCTTTTGCGGTTCTATCCCCGAGCGCCCCGGTCGTGCGTGAGTTCCTGGAGGTCGACGGGGTGGTTGTGATGCCATTGGACCGGTACGAGACCTATTGTCGCCTGTTCACCTTTCTCTCCGCGGCGAAGGTCACGGAGGGGCTGGTCGATTTAGACGCCAATCTCCCGCCGGAATCGGTCATGCTGCTCGCTCCCACAGCTACCTTGGCGAGCAATGCCGAGGCCTTGCATCCTGCGCTGGTCCCGTTGCTCCTGGAGGTGACGGAAAAGGTCCACGGCGGGGGAGGTCTGCTCGAGGAGGCGGGGGTGTTCCCCTCGCCGTTGTTCCTTGATCTGCCATTGAACGAGTCGGCCCGTCGTTATTTGAAAGACGGGCCTTCGTTGGTGATGAAGTGGCTGCCGTTTTGGCTTGCCAACCTGTTGGACCGGTTCATGGTGATGCTGATTCCGATCCTCACGCTCTTCATTCCGGTGGTCAAAATGACTCCGCCGGTGATCCGCTGGCAGATCCGCAAGCGCATCTATCGTTGGTACAAGCTGCTGCGTGACATTGACCAGCATTTGTATGAAGACACGGGCTTAGACCGGATTGACGAGGATATCGCGGTCTTGCGCAGGATGGAGGTTGAGGTGGCCGAGGTGAATGTGCCGCTCTCTTACATGGAGGAGTTTTATCACATGCGTGTCCACGTGGAATTTGTCATGGACCGCTTATTGGAGCAGCGCGGCCGAATGGAAGCCGCCGTTCGTGACAATAGCTGAAATCGGGTTGGTGCACGGCTGGAGGCTCTGCACCCGGCGAAGTGAGTTGGTTGATGGAAAAACCACAGCAGAACGAATCCGTGGTGCCGATAGAATGGTTCCCGCGGCCCTTGGGCGGCGAGAGCGGCTCGATGGGTGGCGCCTGGTGTCTGACGATGGGGTTCGCCCTCGCCGGGCTCTTGCTGGCCGCTGTGCTGCATGTCCGAGGGGCGACGATCGGCGCAGCGGTTGGGTTCGGGTTGAGCCTCGTGATCGGCACGGCAGCGGTCGTTTCCACACCGGCTCGTCACCGGCTGAATCATTGGATTTTGAACGGGGTGCGGGCTGTGGTCCGGCTTGTTGCTGTTCTGTTTTGGACGCCAGTCTTTCTGGTCGGTCTGGGCTGGATTCGGTTATGGGGCGGACTGCTTGGGCGTGATCCTTTGGGACTCAGAGCGCATGCCCGCTCGAGTCACTGGCGTGAAAGCCCTCCGATGCACGAATGCGTGCGGTCGGCGGCAGGCATGTTCAGTCCTTGCCCATCTGAAAAGAAGGGTGCGTGGACCGTGTGGTGCTTCCTCATCCTTGCGCTGTTGATCGGTTTCGAGCTCGCGCTGCGCAGCCACGGGTATGGTGCGCCGGTGTTGTACCGGAATGATCTACGCACCGTGTATCGGCCGGAACCGGGGCAAGAGTTAAGCCGTAGCGGTTGTTCGATTGTGACGAATCGCCTCGGCTTCAGGGCACCCGACCATGCCGATGAGAAAGGCCCGGGGGATGCCAGGCTTTTGGTCCTGGGCGGGGACGCGGTCTGGGGTGGGTATGCGGTGGACCAGTCTGAGCTGGTGGTTTACGAACTGGAGCGCCGGCTCCGGGGGGAAGCTCTTCAGCGGGGTGGCACCGGTGAGGTTGAGGTATGGAGCATGGCGGCGGAGGGCTGGGGCCCGCTTCACCTGCTGGGTGCGCTCGAGCGTTTCGGGTATTTGCAGGCCGACCGGGCTGTGGTATTGCTGCCGGTTTCGGATCTGGCGCGGGGGTTATCGCATCAGGCGTTGTCGCAATTCTATGAAGTTCAGCATCCGCCTCGTCTCGCATTGGAGGAGTGGTTTGCCAACCTGACCTGGGGCTACCACCAGCGACGGATCCGGCTGGATTCTGCGCAGGCGGATACGGAGGGGGTTCAAGCCGGGATCGAGGCGTGCGTGGCGATTGTGCGCCGCTTACGCGAGCGGGGGTGCGAGGCGATCTTCGTGGTGTTGCCGTCGGCGGATGCGGTCGCGACCGGTGTGATGTCCCCGGGCGAGGCGGCGGGTGTGAAGCTGCTCCGCGCGGCGATGCAGGCGGAGCAGGTGACCGTGCATTTCCCCGTTGAATGGCTCCACGGCGGATCCGAGCCCCAGGGTGTGGTCTATGATGCACGGGGGCGGTTGCTGCCTTGGGGGCATGCCCGCCTGGCGGAGTATCTGGCGGCGCAATGGTCGGAGGGACCGGTTTCGGCGGGGGCGGTTTCAGAGGACTCCGCCAACGATTCAGCCGAGCCAAGGAGCGAACCTTGAACATTCTCGGGATCAGTGCCTTTCGTCGAGACAGCGCCGCATGCCTGGTACGCGATGGACGGATTGTGGCGGCGGCCCAGGAGGCGTGGTTCACGCGTAGGTTGCACGAGGGCGGGCTGCCGCAGCATTCTATAGAGTATTGCCTGCGTTTGGGTGAGGTGGCCCCGAGCGGCCTGGACATGGTGGTTTACTACGACAAGCCGTTGGCGCGCATCGAGCGGACATGGCGGATGTACAGTCAGGTCGCGCCGAAGGGGCTGGGGAGATTCCTCCGCGATTTCCCCGGTTTACTGGTTGAGGAGCCCCGGATCCCGCTCCGCATTGAACGCTGTCTGAAGGTGCTGGGTTACCACCCGCCCGTCCGTTTTTTGTTCGGAGAGGGGCATGTCGCGCTCGCGGCCGGTGCGTTCTATCCCGCGCCGTTCGCGGAGGCTGCGATCCTGGTGGCCGATGCGGGTGCCGGCCGGGTAACGACGGCGGTTGGGGTGGGAGCGGGAAGCGAGATCCGGATGCTGCACGAGCAGCCCTTTCCGCATTCCCTCGGCCTGTTCCAGGCCGCAATCGCGCGGTTTGCAGGGTTCGATAGTGAAGCGGACCTGATGGACCTGGCGCCCTATGGTGAACCGCGATACCTGGAGCGGATCCGCGATGAGATCCTCGACCTGCGTGAGGACGGCTCCTTTGCGCTGAACCTGGAATACTTCGGGTTTGTGACCGGGCGAACCCTTGCCGGCAAGGGATTCGATCTACTGTTTGACGGTCCGGGTCGGCAGTCTGGGGCTGTGCTCACCCGCCGGGAGCTGGACCTGGCCTGTTCGGTCCAAAGAATCCTTGAGGAGATCGTGTTGAAGCGCGCGCGATTTGCGCGCGCGGTCACGGGCAAGCGGAACCTCTGTCTGGCCGGCGGCGTGGCGTTGAACAGCGCAGCCAACGGCAGGCTTTTACGGGCGCATGAGTTCGACGAGATCTGGATCCAGCCGGCAACCGGAGATGCGGCGGGTGCGCTCGGGGCTGCCCTTTACGGCTGGCACATGCTGGCGGGTGCGCCGCGGGACGTGGAACCTGGGCAGGATCACATGCAGGGCGCGTTCCTCGGACCCGAGTTCAGCGACGATCAGACGCATCGGTTTCTGGAGCGTAACCATGTGCCGTTTAGGGATATGGTAGGTGAGGAGCGCGATTGCTACATCGCCCAGGCGCTCATGGAGGACAAGGTCATCGGCCTCTGTCTCGGCCGAATGGAGTTTGCTGCCGACGGCCTTGGGCACAGGTCGATCATTGCCGATCCGCGGAGCCGGCGGGTGCAGACGTACTTCAACCATGCGGTCAGGCAATGCCCTGGGTATCGCTCGATCGGTTGTGCGGCGCTGCAGGAGGACGTGGGCGAGTATTTCGAGTATGTCGACGATTCGCCTTACGGGTTATTGACGGATGCCGTTCGGCCCGAGCGCTGTATTGAGCAGGAGGGGCCGACGTGGGACGCGCCGCTGGAGCGGCGTGTGAACCAGATCCGCTCGGACCTGCCGGTCATCACGCGGGTCGATTTTACCGGTCGGCTGCAGACGGTGGTCCGGCAGCGGGATTCCGAACTGTACGGGATGCTCCGTGCCTTCCGCCGGTACTCCGGCTGTTCACTCGTGGCGCACACCGGCTTCCGGCTTGAGGGCGAGCCGATGGTCTGCACACCGGAGGACGCGTATCGCTGCTTTGTGCGGACGGGGATGGATGTATTGGTCTTGGGCCGATATGTCTTGGAAAAGAAAGACCAGGTGACACCGGTGCCGGAAGTCGACCTATGGGGGGATGGGGGATACGGGATGAGCCTGGGCTGAGTTTGGATGGGGACTGGTGGTGGGCGTTGGTGAACCGCTCGGTATGTGAAATGAGGGGAGGAGTCCAGGATGGGGCTGCGGATCAAATGGTGGTTTCGACTGATGCGCGACCTGGCATGGCAGTGGCTGGGGAACAGGGCATCCCGCCTGCGGATCTTGTTGTTGGGGGTTGTGCTGATTGAATTGTGCGTGTTCGGGGTACAGGTCGTGGCGCTATGGCTCACGCGTTGACCCCTGGCATCTGGGGCGGCGGTGGAAGGGTGGAGAGGCAGGCATCCATTGAAGCGAAGTAAACAGGCTAACGGAGCGATGATGTTGGAGGGCGGGCTTGGCTCGCGCATCGGCGTTTGGCTGGCCCTGCTGATCGTTGCCTGTTTCCTTCTGCGGCTGGCGGCTGCGTGGCCGGGATTGGCCAAAGCTGAGGCGACCTTTTTCCGGCCGGACTCTGAGCTCTATTACGGCATGGCCCGCAGCCTGCTTCAGGAGGGGCGGTTGGCCGAAGCGCCGGGGGTCGCGCGGTTGGCGACGGCGCGGACGCCTGGGTATCCGCTGTTTCTGGCTGGATTACTGGCTCTGTTCGGGCGCTCGGTTGAGGGTGTGGTGTTTGCTCAGCTCCTGATCAGCGCGCTGACCGTGGTGCCGATCGTGTTGTGCGGCCGGCTCCTGGGCGGTGCGCGTGCCGGTTGGATCGCAGGGGGGCTGTGGGGGTTGAACATCACCTCGATCGCGGCGGCGCCGATGATCTTGTCGGACACGCTCTACACGCATTTCACGGCCTGGCAGGTGTACGCCTTTCTCCGGTTCTGGCGCCGGGGGTCGGGGGCCGCTTTGGGCGTGTCGATCCTGATGAACGCGTTGGGCACGCTGATCCGACCGGCGGGGCTGTTCTGGGTCGGGCCGATGGCGGTGATAATCATGGTTCAGACGCGCTGGGGCTTGTGGCGTCGGCTGCTCGCCGTGGCATGCGGACTGCTCCTGACCGCGGCGATCTGGACGCCGTGGATGCTGCGCAATGCACGACTGGGTGCGGGGTTTCGACTGGAGACGACGATCGGGACTTTTCTCTACTACTACAACGCGGCGGCGGTGATGGCGGGCGTGACGGGGGAGTCCTCGACCGCGATAGCGGAGCGTTGGATGGCGGAAGACGAGCGGTTGTTCGCGGAGGAGCCGAACCGATTTGCCGATGAGGCGAGTCGTGTCGATCATCAGGTGAGGCAGGGCCTGGCCATCTTCAAGCGCCATCCGGTGCGTTGGCTGTTGCGCTATGCCAATCCGCTGATCCTGTTGCCGGATGTCCCGACTTTTCTGGAGAACCTGGGGCTGACGCAAACGGGTCAGGGGACGCTGGGCGTGCTCAACAGTGAAGGCCTGCTTGCCGCAGTGCGCCACTATTTCGCCGGCCGCTATTTTGGGTTGGCGATGACCGTGCCGTTGCTGCTGGTGGTTGCGGTTGGGTATCTGCTCTGCGGATGGCAATTGGTGCGGTGGTTGTTCCAGTGGCGTTGGGACGGCTTGCTGCTGTTTGCGGGATTGGCGCTCTATTTCCTGGTGCTGTCGAGTCCTGCGCCTGCGCCGAGGTATCAGCTGCCGGCGCTGCCGATGTTGCTTGCCGTGGCGGGGGCGGCGGCTTCGAAGCAGGTGTCCGGCACGGACGCCACGATCGAGGCGTGACGGCGGGTGTGATGCGGGTGTGAACAGAGGTTCGAGTGTGGATGCAGAGGGGTTTGGGGCAGATTGATGATCCATTGGACGACGACATTGGGTGCGGTGCTTTCCGTGTTTGGGGTGATCGCGGTGGGCGGCTTGATCCGGAAGCTGGAATGGCTTTCGAGCGAGGCGGATCGGAGCCTGCTCCAGGTGATCATCCGCGTCCTGATGCCGTGTCTGGCGTTCTCGGTGGTGACCTCGCAGGAGGGCAGGGGCTTGCGGGGCATGGAGCTGGTCTATCCGCCGCTGGTGGGGGTGGGCACGATCCTGATCGGGTTTGTGGTTGCGGCCTTAGCCGCGCGGTATCTGGGGCGTGCGATGGGCCTGCACGACGACCGCGCGCGGCGGACGTTCGCGCTGGTAGTGGGTGTCTACAACTACGGCTATATCCCGATCCCGCTGGTGAAGCTGCTCTTTGACGATGCGACGCTGGGGGTGTTGCTGCTGCACAACGTGGGTGTCGAGCTGGCGCTCTGGACGGCGGGGGTCATGCTGCTCTCCGGCGGTTTGGAGCGCGGCTGGTGGCGGAACTTGATCAGTCCGCCCGCGATCGCGATTCTGCTGGGTGTGTTCTGCAATTACACGGGCCTGAGCGATCGGGTGCCTGACGCATTGATGTCGGGCGTGCAACTGCTTGGTGATGCGGCGATCCCGATGGGCCTCCTGATCGTGGGCGCGACGATGGCGGACCACTGGCAGTCGGCGGGGCTGCACCGCGGGGGTGCGGTGATGATGGGTGGGAGCGTGCTGCGGCTGGCGGTACTGCCCCTGGTTTTTCTGCTGATCGCCTATCTGTGCCCCTTCTCGCCGGACCTGAAGCGGGTCATGGTTGTGGAGGCGGCGATGCCGGCGGCGGTCTTCCCGATCGTGATGGCACGGCATTACCATGGAGATCCATCGACGGCGTTGCGCGTGGTGGTGGCGACATCCGTGATCGGGCTCTTCACGCTGCCGCTCTGGATCCGTTGGGGGCTGCTCTGGGTCATGCCCTGAGGCGGGTGGGGCGTGTCGGGAGCGGTCAGTTCTTTGCGTGACTGATCGACCAGCGCGGCAGGAGGCCGGTGGGGCAGGGGGGCCAGACGAGGCTGCCGATACCGAGCGCGCGCAGTTGGAGGTCGGTCGTCTGAGCGATACGATCGATGTCGCGCGGGGTCGCGACCAGGAGGTAATCGAGGACGAACGTCTGTTCAACGGGCTCGGGTTTCTGTTGGAGTGTGAGGGTCAGAAGGACCCCGCCCTCGACGGCCTGCCGCTCGATTTTTTGGAGGATGCTCGATTCCGGATTGAGGTCGGACTCCAGCGGTTCGGAATGGCGAAGGAGCGGGAGGGTGAAGAGTTCCGGCCAATCCAGCGTGGAATCGGTCTGGAACGCGATCCCAATGGAAGCATTGGCGGTATTGGCCGCAATTGGGATATGCAGCTGCAGGGTCGACTGGGCTGATTCGCTGGAAGGCTCGCCGGCGGTGACGATCATGGTCGGGGATGTGAGTGCGGGGGTATCCGCGGCCACGTGCACGAGACAGTGATTCGGTAGAGGAAGCACCCAGTTCTGGGTCCAATCCGGGCTTTCGATCTGGAGGAGGAAACGCGGCAGTTCCAGGTTGTTGGCCGGAGGCCGGAGCCTGAACGAGGTCAAGGCGTCGGCCCCGGGGTCGAGCCGTAGGGTTCGTTCGCGCGGGATGATCTGCCAGGCGGCGCCTTGGGGTACGTCGACGGTTGCCGAGACCGTGAGCTCGAGGTCGAGTGTGTTATGGGTGTGGAGGTTGATGGGGATGAGTGCACCCTGGGGTCCTGGCGAAGCGACGGTCGGCTGGACGAGATTGGGGAAGGGTTCCTGGAAGGAGACGAGCCGAGTGATCAACTGAGTGAACTCGGTCTGTTGGACGGCCAAGGTTTGGGGTGCGCCCCAGAGGCCGTCGCCGCCGGGCTGCCTCTGGATCTTACGTGCGGCCCAGTCGCGCAGGATGGCGAGTGTCTTGAAGGTCGGGGTTTGTGGCGATTTTGGCAGGGCATCGAGCGCGGATGTGAGCACGGGCGACTCCATCATGCCGCAGATCGTGATGGCGAGTGCGGAGGCGGAGGGTAGGACGGAGGCGGCCTTGATGGTCTGGGTGAGTGGGGTCTGCAGCTGCTCGGGGCGGGTGTCGAGCAGCAGGAACATGGCGTCCTGCGCTACGATCGGGTCGCTGTGTGCCAGGAGTGAGCACAGGCGCCGGATTTCATCGGGTCCGCCTGAGAGCTTCATCCCCAGGAGTGCGATGCCCTTGGCCTCGGTACCGACGCCGGGGAGATCGAGCAGCTGGTCGATGGCGCGGCGCGCCTCTTCCTCGGGCAGGTGGCTGCCGAGGCACCAGGCGGTGGCGTTGTGTGCGCCGGGGGGGACACGGTTGACCCACGATTCGATCCGGGCTGCGCCGTCGAAGGAGATGAGTCGGGAAAGCGTGCCGAGGGCAAAGACGAGTCCGGAGGTGGCGCGCTCGGTGAGCTTGGACTCGGCGAAGGTGGCGATTTGTTCGAAATAGGCGGGGTTGCCGGTCTCGCCGATCGCCCAGAGGATCGCCAGGATGGTGTGCTCAGAGGAGGCGGAGTCACGAATGACCGCCCATGCGCGGTCGGTGAGGGCATCGACTTGCAGCGGCGCGGATTTTGCCAGCGCGGCGAGTGCGAGAGCGAAGCATGTGTCATCGGGATCGGCGGCTGCCTTGCGGATCTCCTGGGCCGGCCAGGCGATGTGGGGGGCGGGTGCGGCAAAGGTTCGCAACAGGTGGATCAGCTCGTTGTTTTGTTCCTGGCTGCGATTGGCGCCTGCGCTCAGCAATGCATCGACTTTTTTGCGGGTGGAGATCGGTGCTTCGAGCCAATCCTGGCGGGCGGCCTGGACCGCGTCGGCCAGGGTGCGTGCATCAACTGAGACGGTGAACCTGCGCAGTTCGAGGGCGGAGGAAGAGGGCGGCTGCGGATCGGGGATGCGGGAATCGGGCTGCACACCGCAGAGGGTGAGCAGGATGCGCGGGTCGCCGATACGCCAAACGGGTGCCGGGCGCGGGATGAAGAGCAGGTCTTGCCAGAGGAGGAAGGGATTGGTCCAGCGTTCGGCGGAGGATGGGCGCAGGCCGATGCTGGGGGTGACGAAGCCGCAGTACTCGCCCTCCCACTGGATCTCGGGGAAGGCATCCTGAATCGCGCGCCAGGTCGCGGGCGGGATACGTCCATCGGTGCGCAGGACGGGTGCGACACCGGTCTCAGCGGCTGACCGGACGAAGGTTTCGAGAGGGACGGGCGGCTGGATGCCGTCCTGAAACGGGATGGTATCGGTAAAGGCAAGCTCCTCCCAGAGCAGCTGCTCGCACGGGAGAAAGGTGTTCGAGATCCCGTCCGGCATGCCTTCGGGCCAGATGACGGGGACGCCGTCGAGCGAGAGGCGGACCGAAAGCAGCAAGCCTTTGATGCCGTTGCGTGCGCAGAAACGCAGGAGTTCGAATGGCGACTGCCCCATGAACGCGGGCGCGAGTGCGGGATCGAAGACAGTCGGCGGCAGGAGAGTGATCCCGGTGGGGCGGAAGGTCGGCTGTTGGGCGGGTGCCTGGGGTGTGAAGATCAGGTTCCACGCAAGCGCTCCGAGGAGGCAGAGCTTGAGGGGTGAGGGTACAGAGCATGCACGACGAGCGGACGTGGACGTCATGAATTCCTCCGTGATTGCCTACTGGAGATACTTGCGGGAGAAGAGGCGATAGCCGTCGAGGGGTGTTCCTTGCGGGCCGGCCCAGATGCCTTCATCGCCGGCGACGGGATCGAGAACGAGCGCAACCTGCCACGATTCGGGAAAGAACGCCCGTTGATTGGCGAGGTCCGTCCCGGAGAGAAAGACCCCGAGTCCGGGGTGTGAATGGTAGTTGCCGACCTGGTTCCATGCCGGATCGAGGAGGCGCTTTTGGCGGTTGATGTTTTCCCAGCTCTCCTCGTTGTAGCGTATGTGCACGGGGCTGCCCTCGGCCTGTTCGGCCATGAGCGCCTCCCAGACGATGACGATGTGAACGCCGAGGGTGGGATCGTGAAAGACCTCGCCATAGAGCAGGCCGCCGAGCTCGCGCTCCAGGTCACGGCCGAGGTGACGCCTGATCTTGCGCATCGTGTCGTGTTCAAACCAGACCTGTGGGCTCTGCGGCGGGCTGTCGGCCTGGCCCAGCGGTTCAATGCCGTACCGTGCCGCGAGGGCGCCGAGTTCCGCGGGCGCAGGCTGGAATGTATCCTTGTGCGGGCGCCACTGGATCTTCTGGAGAGGGTCGTCTTGATCCGCCATACGTTTTTACACTTCCTTCCAGTCCACCTTAGGGCCGGTATCCCGCCAGAACAAGGGTTTAGGCTTGTCATCGATGGGCGGAGGCGCGGGCTTGAACGGCTCCTCGACCTCGTCAAAGGGGAAGATCGACAGGTTCTTCTGAGCCCATGTGGCAGCCTTCTGGTGGGCGACGCTTTGGAAGTCGAAATAGCGGGGGTCGAACTTAACCAGGGCGAGGAGCCGCTTGACGAGTACGTCCAGGGTTTCGCCCGGGAGTAGGTCGGAGCCGATACAGACCTCTGAGGTCGGCCAGACATGCGGATGAAAAATCGGGGTCAGCATCTTGACCCGAACCCGATCGAGCGGGTACCGCGGCGGCATATAGATACGCACGCGATGCTCCGATCTGAGCACGGGACGCTCATTCGCATCCAGCTTCTCCACGCCGCGGCCGCGCAAGTTAATGATATAGCGATCCGGAGGGCTGCCTTCGGCAAATTCAATGGTGATGCTGCCTTGGGACTTGGCGACGAGTGCCTGCAGCCTCCGGTAATCCGTTTCCAATCGTTGTTCTCGAACCGATGCCATAATGAATGGTGTTTCTCAGTCCTGGACGAACGCCATGGTATGCGCCGGCGCATGGCGGGGCGAGGGCAATGGGGGGTGATGCAGGGCGGGGCAGGGCGGGGCAGGGCGGTCAGCAGCCGTGCTGATGGAATGGTTGGACTTCGAGCTCGTCGCCGTCCGAGACGTGTTCGATCTCGAGGAATTGCTTCGGCGGGAGGAGTCGGCCTTTGGTGACGTTGACCAGCTGATAATCCGCCTCTTCAGGCAGGACCCAGTTCTGCTTGCTGGCGGCGATGAGGTCGTTCGCGGTCATGGACCTGGGGAGGGTGACCTCCGCCTTCTTGGTCTTATCGGCCGTGCGGATAAGGACGGTGACGGTTTCTTCGGACATCGGAATATTCCTCAACGAAAGCTAAGAGTGCAGGAATTGATTCCAGGCATAAGCCTGGGAAAGTATGACTCTCAGCTTGACCGGAAACGCGTTTCAAGTCAATCACGGGGGATATCGACAATCGAATGGGCCACGTGTAAGGGCGTGACGCACGCAGAAGATGTGGATCATGTTGTCGGCCTCCGACTTCTCTCTGCCAAGGGGTGATCGCAATGGCAATCGAGTATCGCGGGAGTTTTCCTCATTTCGACATCGAGCGGATTCGCACTTATCCGCTGAGCGGCCGCCCCAGCAAGGTGCATCTCAAGGACTTGGCCGCCCCGGTGCTTTTGGCGCAGGGACCGGCCTTGCCGCGCTCGGAATCGCTGAGCGCGGTGGCGACGGCGGTCTTGAATGCACGGGCGGAGGGCAAGCCTGTGATTCTCTTCACGGGAGCGCACCTGGTGAAGAACGGGTTCGGTCCGCTGGTCCGCGATCTGGTTCGCCGGAAATTGGTTACAATGGTTTCCATGAACGCGGCCGGGATGATCCACGACCTGGAGCTGGCTTTGGTTGGCGCGACAAGCGAGGATGTTCCGGCGGCATTGCCGGTTGGGGACTTCGGGTTTTCTGAGGAGACCGGGCGGTTGATCAACGAGGCTTTGAGCGAGGGGCATCGACGGAAGTGGGGTGCGGGCGAGGTCATGGGCCGCCTGGTGGATGGTGAGCCGCTGCCGAATGCAATCGAATTCCCGCATAAGTCGATCAGCCTGATGCAGGGCTGTTGGGCCCACCGCTGTCCGCTGACGATCCATGCGATGATCGGCACGGACGTGATCGACCAGCATCCAGCGTTCGATCCGGAGGCAAAGGGTGGGTGCTCGGGAAGGGACTTCCTGATCTTTACGGCGCAAGTGGCTGAGTTGGACCGGGGGGGAGTATTCCTGAACATCGGTTCGGCGGTGGCGGGGCCGGAGGTCTTCTTGAAGGCGTGTTCGATGGCCGCGAACATCGGCCGTGCGCCAAACGGGATCGAGACCGCGAGCTTCGACTTCCGGCCTGGAGTGCCGGCCGATACTTCGGACGAGCGGCGGGCGGGCTATTACTATCGCGATCTGAAGAGCGTGGTGGTGCGGATCCCGGAGTCCTTCGGCGGACACGGGCACTATGTGCAAGGCGATCATTTGCAGACCGTTCCGTCTTTTTACCAGGCGTTGGTCCAGGCGTGATCCAGAAGATTTCGCTGGTTGCATGATCTTTTGTTTGCATTGTTCAGCGCTCTTCACTAGATTGTGGACTGCCGCTCGGGTGGCGGAATTGGCAGACGCGCTAGGTTGAGGGCCTAGTGGCCGCTTTAGGCCGTGGGGGTTCGAGTCCCCCCCCGAGCACCACACAGATTCGGAAAACCGGTAGAGGTGATTGACCTCTCCCGGTTTTTTTGTTTGCTTGAGGCATTCGGCGTGTCCATTGGGGGGGCGACCGGCGTTTACGGCTGGGAATGGAGGGCGTATGTCCAAGCATTGGCTGGGAATCGGGTGTGCAGCGTTGGTGGCCTGGGTCGGGTTTGCGGGAGCGATGTATGCTGTGGAGGCGGAGATGGTGATGAAGTACGAGAGGCCATTGGCTGCTCCACACGTCGGCGCCTGGCTCGGGTATCCCGCGGATGCGAAGGTACTGCTGGTGCACGCCGACGACATGGGACTCTGCCACAGTGTCAACGTGGCGACGCTGGAGGCGGTGAAGGGCGGGATGGTGACGTCTGCCAGCCTGATGGCGCCGTGCGACTGGTTTGTGGAGGCGGTGGAACTGGCCAAGACCTATCCGGAAGGGGATTGGGGGCTGCACCTGACCCTGACCTGCGAGTGGAAGACGCTGCGCTGGCGGCCGCTGGCCGAGGCGTCAGCCGTGCCGGGGTTGCTCGATCGGCATGGGTTCATGCATCGATCGGTCCTGGATGTTGCCGCCCATGCGACACCGGCGGAAGTGGAGACAGAGATCCGCGCACAGGTCGAGCACGCGCTTCGGTTGGGCTTCCGCCCGAGTCATCTCGATTCACACATGGGGACGCTGTTCGCCACCTCGGAATTCTTTGAGGTCTATCGCAAGGTCGCCTTGGACTACGGGATCCCCTACATGGCCCCGCGGGTGCCGCCGGCGGGATCATCCCCGGTGGAGACCGCGCTCTATCGTAGGTTTGCGACCTATACCCCGCAGCTGGTTGAAGCCGGGGAGATCGTGCATGATTATCTGCAGACCGACACGGGCGGGCAAGGGCTCGAGGAGCGTATCGCCTACTGGGCGGATCAGGTCCGCGGGCTGAGGCCTGGGGTCACTCAGTTCATCATTCACTGCGGTCAAGAGGTCGATGAGTTGAAGGCGATCACCGGCTCGTACCGCTCCCGCACTTGGGACGCGACGGCGTGGCAATCCCCGCAATTGCGCCATGTGTTGGAGGAGGAGGGCGTGATCCTGACCACCTGGAGGGAACTCGCCCGGCGTCAGCCGCGCTGGCGCGGGGGTGTGGAACCTGAAATTGGCGAATGAGATCGGACCGATACGGGGTCAGAGAGGCGGAACCATTGGACAGAGTGACAGCAGAGCAGCCGAGGCTCACGACGCAGATCGGCCGATTGAGCATGAAGAACCCGGTCATGGTCGCCTCAGGCACGTTCGGGTACGGCCCGGAATATGATGGTCTGGTCGACATGTCCCGTTTGGGTGCGGTGGTGGTGAAGGGGATCAGTCCCTGGGCGCATCATGGCAATGAAACGCCACGCACGGTCGAGGTGACCAGTGGATTGATCAATGCCATTGGACTTCAAAACCCTGGGTTCGAGGGGTTCTGCGAGAAGTACCTGCCGTTTTGGGAGCGCGTGGATGTGCCGCTGATCGTCAATATCTGGGGGCGGACGCTCCAGGATTATGGCGATGTGGCAGGGATGTTCGAGCAGGTTCCGCGGGTGGATGCGCTCGAACTGAACATCAGCTGCCCGAACATCAAAGAGGGTGGGATCGCGTTTGGTACGAAGCTTGAAATGGCGCGGGAAGTCGTCTCGCTGGTGCGCGAAAAGACCACCAAGCCGCTCATCACCAAGTTGAGCCCGAACGTGAGTGATATCGCGGCGTTCGCGCGTGCGGTTGAAGATGCCGGTTCGGATGCGATCAGCCTGATCAACTCGATGCCAGCGATGAAGATCGACATCAAGCGCAGGCGTCCTGTCCTGGCGAATGTGACCGGCGGTCTGACGGGTCCGTGCATCCGGCCGATCGCCGTGAAGCTCGTCTGGGAGGCTGCCCAGGCGGTGCGCATTCCGATCATCGGAATGGGTGGGATCGAAAAGCTGGAGGACGCCTTAGAGTTTTTCATGGCCGGTGCGCGCGCGGTGGCGGTGGGCACAGCCAATTTTTACGATCCGTCGTTCGCCCCCGGACTCCCCGGTATGATTGCTGATTACCTGAGTCGCGAGGGCCTGCCTTCGATGGACGCCATCGTCGGTGCAGCATTGCCCTCCCGCGCCTGAGCGGGATTCAGGCTCAGGCAGTTCGACTCCAGCGGCCCATTGGCTAGGGGTCGTCCGAAAAGGTAGCTGCTTTCCCAACCCGATCTCTCCATCCCCACCCGGATTTGGAGAGCCTCCCGCAGAGGGCGCGGGGGCGTTTTCGACCTACCCATAGGCGTGGGTAGGGTCAATGCCCTGACCCCTACCTTTTTGGTAGAGTTTTGTGACATACCGTTTTCTGCAAGCCAAAGCAGTTGCAGAAAACAGCTCCGATGGCTCTGCAATCCCCTCTTTGCGCCCTCTACGATCTCTGAGGGAGTCCTCCACATACGGCACCGGAGAGCCGCGCTCGGCCCCGATGGCCTTTTCGGACGACCTCTGGCAATGGCCTGACCGTGATTGGCAGGACTAGAAATTGCGGAATCCTCTTCGTTCTCCCTGCGTTCGATGGCCAAGGGCTCGGCAATTGTTCGCAACGTGAAACCTGGCTTGTAATATGCGGTTGGCATCAACCACCACGAGAAGCAGGCTTCTGCGCGTCTTCAGCAAAGCAGCCCCCCGTTGCTTGCCATGATTTGGCAGGTTCCATGGTGAAATCCTTCCTTTTTTATTCCGTTACTGAAAGAGGGTGAGCGGCTCCCAATGACGCTGAAGATAGGTGATCGGTTTGCCCAGAACACTGTTGGCGCCAAGACCCTCCAGGCCCCACCGGCTGGTCATGGCAGCCAGGAACTTCATCATATGGACCAACCTCCGTGGCCTGCGTGCATCGGAGCCGAACCGCCGCAAGAGGCTATCGGGCAAGTGAGACTCATCGACCGGCAGCATGAAACCGCTTCGCTCCAAACGCCAGAATGGGGTGGATACGAACTCTTTCTGCCACCATTGATGCCAACGCTTCAGCGTCCGAACATCAAGCCCCAGCTCCCTATGAAGCTCTCCCGCTCGCCGCTCGTTGGGATCATTCATCAGGGCCGAGATCAGCACGATGAACACACCTGCATAGACCTTCCTTCCCAAGAAGCGCGCAGATACAGGGGTGTGCCGGGGGAGACAGCCTTCAGTAGAGCAGCAGAGCTATAACGCCTGTCCCATTACTCCATGAGCTTGTGCGGAACTCCACGTGCTTTGCGCGGATCATCAGCCCTGTGGAGCTTACCACCGCAGGCTCGGCAGCAGCTCTGGGCGGCTTCTTGGGCCGGCCTGCAGGAATGCAAAAAGAAGCTGGAAGAACCGCGAGTTCTGGAGTAATTTGAACTTGGGTCCGGTCCTACTGAAATTGTTGCAAGCAAGGTCATTAGTGCCCCCTGTGGTGCGCTATGAACGGCCCCACTTCTAATCGCTCTTTGGGATGGACTCAACCACAAATCCATCATGCAAATTCGATCAAATCCAGGAGAGCGGGCGCGGTTTTTGATGGCGCCGTTTTCTAGTTTTGTGATGGAGTCGTGGCGCTGCCTTTGCCGGCTCATGACGATGGACAGCTGGCGGTGCTTGCGTTTGCCTGCCGGAGGACTCTGCCCTCCGTCCTCCTGGGATTTTTTGGGGCATGGAGAGGAACGTATTGCTAATTTATTGGCGCGTTTTCTTGTTCTTGCCCCGGCTTTTTTCAATGCAGTAAATTTGCCCAAGTCTAAAATTCCGCGAGAGAACGAAGGTTAAATCATGAAAAAAAATGGAGTTTGCAACAAGCGGCTATATTGGAAACCGAATATACGTAGCAATCATTTTTTCTGGGTTTTTGTTGCTTCAATGTTTCTTTTGGAATTCCCTATACCGTATTTACAGACTTGGATTCCTTCTTCAGGATGGTTTATATGGAGCCAGATTCGGTATTATTGAGACGCTGGGCCCTACGCCAGGACTTATCTTGGGAATTCCCTTTTTTCTCTCTTTCGTTTTTATCCTTATCGGATCGCGATATAAAAACGGGAGATATCTCAGTGTGACTACTATTATTTGTCTCATTCTGCAAACCATTTTAATACTGATTGTTATATTAAACATCCTCTCCCCAATTGACAGAACAACATTTTCGTTGTCTTGATGGCTTTGGCGACCGGAGTGTAAGCGTTATGTCGAAACAATTTATCAGGAAGGGTTTGGGTCAGGAGTCCGTCGAAGAAGCTCAATGTTGAACGCCCTGGAAATTCCGCGAGATCTGAAGAGTTATTTTTTGATTATGGGCATTGCTGGTTTGGGGGAATTGGGGGTATGCCGGACGTCGTACTGATCTCCAGAGTGGGAGTCGGCAATGATCAAAATGGTGGATTCAGGGGTTCCATGGGGTGGGATGAAGGTTATGAAAAGGTTACTGATCCCTATTCTTGCCTTTTGTATTCTGGTGTTCATGTTGGCGGTGCTGGGCGGGTATTCACGTCGGAGGGGAATTGCACGCATGATTCGAGAGGGTACAACCGTGGCCGACCTGACTCGGGAGCTTGGCGATCCCATTCAGGTCATAGAGAAAAATGAGCGGGTTGACCACCCGAAGTGGGTTTATTCCTCAATCGAGTACGATCCTGAAATGGTTTATGTGATTTGGCAATTCGATGGATATCCCTATTGGAGGATGTTGGTCGAATTGAGGGATTTGGAAGGAATCGTTGAGGCTGGGGAGATTCTTGTTGCACGGTTGGTTGGTCGGGAAAGGAGCCTATACGTGGAGGTGAAAGGCGCTCCGGGCAAGTAAGAAAGGACACGGATGCCGTGCCTTGTTCAATGCAATCGCGACGTGGTGGCCTTACGCGGGTGCGGTGATTCGGCACATCGGCGGTCCCCATCCGGTGAGGTGAGACGAGATGAGGGCCGGGAATCCTTGGTTGGGCGGATGGGCTATGGAGTGGATGAAATTTGCAGCAGGAAATGATTCCAGCCGCGGCCTTGATGCGACCATGGATCGGCGAGGGTTTCGGGTGAGCGGCCGTCATCGGCGATCCACTGAACGGCGATGGGGAGGAGGAGTCCTGATTCGGGGAGGTGACCGAGTTCGTTCCAGGGAATGGCGATTTCGAGGGGCGGTGCTGGTGAACTCTGGTCAGGCGCGAGGCCGATGCCCATAAAGCGTGTGGCTCCTGTCGGGAGGGGGGCCGGTGCGACCAGGCGGAGCATCATGGGGCGATCGCCCGTGATGATGGCCTCGTAGAGCAGGTCATCGCGGCGCTGGTCGAGGACGGGGCTATTGCCTTCCGGGTCGATGGCGATGGCGAGGCTTTGGAAGCCGGGGGCATTCGGTTGGGGTTCCGGTTTGAGTGCGAGGTAGAGTGCATGTTCATCCCAAGTGAACCGCAAATCGGCGTTGGGCGTGGCGGTGGATTCATGCTCGGGGAGGGTTGGGTAGTGGGCGGGCTGTGCTGCAACCTCGGACCAATCCTGGAGTTCGCCGTCGAGCTCGATCGGTCGTGGAGCGGATGGGACGGGGAGGGCGGCTTCGGCGAGGAGCGGGCGTGAGAAGTGGATTGGGCGCTGGTCGGGCAGGGATTCGAAGGTACCCTCGATAAAGACCGGGTAGCGTCCGGGCTGCAGGTTTTGTGGTGGGACCAGCCGCAGGTCGAGAAGCGTCCCGCCGCGGGGCGGGAGCATGGCGGTGCGGGTGCCGACGAGCATGAGGTTGCTGCGATCGGACTGTGCGAGCCGGACGCCGCCTTCGATATGATCGCTGCGGTCGCGGCTGATCAGTTCGAGCCGGAAGGTCTGGCTGACGTAGGGCCATGCGAAGACGATGCGTTGTGGGTCGATCCTGCCCTCCAGTGCAGGGTCGACTTGAACGGGGAACCAGGTCTCATCGAAGAGCGGCTGATTGTCCCAGCGGCCTTGGGCGAAGGGCTGGAGCAGGGTCAGTTCGGAGGGATCGGTGCTGACGATGGAGAATTCGGCCATGGCCTTGGCGCCGGGGCCGAGCACCGGGATGAGTGGGTTGATGACCTGGCGGACCTGCAGGGCGCTTTTGCTTTCGGGGTCTGCAGTGAGACCGAGTTGCAGTTGAGTGATGGGGAAAGAGGAGAGGTTTTCGAAGGCGACTTGGAAGCGGTAGGTCTCCCCTTGGATCAGGCCTTGGTTCAGGTCCCGGCCGTCGAGGCTGCGGACGGTGAACCGAGTAGGGCAGAAGTGTGGGCGTGCAAGTTGTGGCAGAGCGGAGGGCACGGGGCTGGTGGGCGTGAAGAAAGCGGCCTCGAGCCAGTCGGGGTGGAATCCGGTGCGCGGCGAGGAGAGACGGCGCAGGCCATTGCGCCAGGCGATCTCATCGGCCTGGGAGGCGGGCATGGAAGGATCTTGCCTGTTTTGTCCGTTCCAGCCGGACTGGAGGATGATGGTTGGCGCGGGTGCGCCGAGGGCTTCGAGTTCGGCGCGATACTCGGTGAGGGTGAGGAGTGCGATTCCCTGATCGGGACTACTGGGGGGCAAGCTGACGGCGATGCCTTGCAGGCTGGTGGGCCATGGATCGGGGATGATCCTGTTCAGTCCTGCGGGCGGCAGGCCGGTGGGGACTTCAACGAAGACCCTGGCCATGGGCACGGCCTTGGTGATGGCGTCGGACAGGGCGGGGAGCATCACAGCGAAGGACGCGAAGGAGTGGTCCGCCGGGAGCTTGAGGATGAACCGGTGGAGGTTGAGTTCGTGGCATTCCCTGGCGAAGGCGGCCAGGAATTCACTGCTTCCGATTGGTGGTTGGCCGTGGCTGATCTGTTCGCTATTGGAATCGGACCAGGTCGGGTCGAGGTCGACGAGGGCGATGGGTTGTGGGATGGACTTGAGTGCCGGCGTGGTTCTCAGGAGCTCCCAATGGTACGGGGTGCCGGGTCCGCCCGGTTGGAGCTTGGACCAGGAGCAAGGGATGAGGGCGGTTTGTGCGCCGTACCGGTAGAGCAGTTCGATCGTGCCATTATTGAAACGGTTGCCGGCGTCGGGGGAAATGGCGCTCAAGTCGATTCCTCGCAACCAGGTAGGATCGGGGACGATTGCTGCGGTACCGACGAAGCCGGGAGGTGGTGTGGTTGACTCTCGGTCACCGAACGGGCTGCGGCATGCGGTGAGGGTGAATGCGAAGAGGAGGATGGCGACAGCGGCGGAAGCGGGCCAGGCGTGATGGCCGGCTGAGCGATGGATGCTGGTGTGACTGAGCGGTTGTGGGTTCATAGGTCGATTCTCGGAGGAACTCCCTGATTGGGCGAAACGCTTGGCGTGATGCCAGCCTGACCAAGATATCGCGGATTGTCCAGGTTTGAACGTGCGATTGCTGCACGATCGGTGTAAGGGGGGAGTAGATGGACATGAATCGACCGAGGCATGGATCGGCCAGGGAGGGAGTGCATGGTGATCCCGAAGGTGTTGGGAGCGGCGCTGATGCTGGGGCTTCTATTGCAAGGGGCGCGAGCGGAGCATTACGAGATATTCATAGTAGCGGGTCAATCCAACGCTTGTGGGCGTGCGGAGGTGACGCAGCGGATGCCGTTGGAGGCCGGGGTAGAGATCCCGTTCTGGTATGAGATCGATCCGGAGTATGGCGCGGACTTCCCGCGCACGCGATCCGGGGGCTGGGTACCGCTTGCACCGCAAGCGCGGGGGGAATCGAAGCGATACTTTATCGGGCCGGAACTCGGTCTTGGCAGGGTGCTTGGGGAGCCTGGTGCGGTACGTGGCCGGCCGGCCATCTTCAAGTTCGCCCGTGGGGGCTCTGCATTGGGCAAGGATTGGCTCTCGCCGGAGGGGCCGCAGTTGTATGGGAAGATGCGGCGTGCCTTCTTTGGGGAGGCGCTGCCGGCGCTGTTGAAGCGAGGTGATACCTGGCGGGTTGCGGGGATCTTCTGGCTGCAGGGCGAGGCGGAGGCTGGAGAAGAGGCGGCGGCGAATGCCTATCTGCAGGTTTTGCAAGATTTTAAGCGTCTGGTGCGACGTGATTTCAGGAATCCGAGCATGGTGTGGGTGATCGGGCGGATCAGCTGGCCCAAGGCTGGGTATCAGGAGTTGGTGCGCACGGCGCAGCGGGCGGTGGTGCAGAACGATCTGCGGGCGATTTGGGTGGATGCCGACGATCTGTCGCGCAATTCTGCGCAGGACGATCATTTCAACACGGATGGCCAGCTTGAGCTCGGCCGGCGGATGGGGCTTGCGTATCAGTATTTGCAGGAGTGGGAAACAGGCCCGGAATGAGGGGGCGGGGCGCGTGCTGGTTTTGACTCGGCTGACGCGCGTCGGGTAAGCTTGATGGGGTCAAGTGTTCCTTATATAGGCAGTCCTGGGGGCATGGAATGGAAGTCCGTTTCGATCGTGTGACGAAGAGGTTCGGATCCGTGGTAGCCGTGGACGATGTTTCGTTTGCGGTATCCACCGGCGAGCTCTTTTTCCTGGTAGGCCCTTCCGGGTGTGGCAAGACGACGATTCTGCGGACGGTTGCGGGCTTTTACCAACCGGACGCGGGTGCGGTCTGGTTTGGGGATCGCAAGATGGATGGGGTCCCTGCGCACAAGCGCAATGCGGGGATGGTATTTCAGAACTATGCCCTCTGGCCGCACATGACGGTTGGTCAAAACGTTGCGTACGGATTACGTGTACGCGGGTTGAGCCGGGAGGAGGTCCGGCGGCGGGTGGATCAGGCGTTGGATGTGGTCCGGATGCCTGGGTATGCGGATCGGCTGCCGAATCAGTTATCGGGCGGGCAGCAGCAGCGGGTGGCCTTAGCGCGTGCCTTGGTGATTGAGCCGGACGTCTTGTTATTTGACGAGCCGCTATCGAATCTCGATGCCAAGCTGCGATTGGAGATGCGCGAGGAGATCCAGTCGCTGCATCAGCGGCTGGGGATCACGACCATCTACGTGACGCACGACCAAAAGGAGGCGCTCTCCTTGGCGGATCGTATGGCGGTCATGCGTGGCGGGCGGGTTGAGCAGGTCGGTTCTCCGCGGGAGGTTTACCGGCGGCCGGCGAACGCCTTCATAGCGGATTTCATTGGCGAGGCCAATTTGGTGGAGGCCAGGGTTGAGGCTTTGGACGGAGGCGGGATGGTGCGGGTGCGCACGGTGATGGGGAACTTCGAGATCCCTTCTGCCGAGGTATTGGAGACTACGCCCGGGGCACGAATCCTGATAGGGATGAGGCCGGAATCCTTCCAATTGGATGGCAATCGTGAGGGTTTTCGTGGGATTGTCTTTGAGGCAGGGGTTGAGGGGGTGCTTTATCTCGGATCGGTCGAGCAGTACCGGCTTGGGGTAGGAGAGGGGCGTGTGGTCTTGGCGACCGAGTCGAATCCGCGTTCTCATCGGCGGCGGGGTGCGCGGGTGCGGGTAGGGATTGCGGCGGAGGATCTGCTGATCCTCCCGAAACCATCGGAGGAGACGCTACGTGCGGTGGACCGTCCGATCCTGTTATTGGATCGGGAAGCATGAGATGGTGGGGGACATGTTCCTGGGGAGTGTGGTCTCGAACCGATCGGTTTTTTTTCAGAAAGGATGTGCGAAGGTGATTCAGGGTATTCACGGACGAGCACGATCAAGGGGCCTAACGCTTCTGGGTGGGATAGGTTTACTGGCGATGGGCCTGATGTTGTTGGCTGGTTGTCGGCGGCGCGGCATAGAGGGTGATCAGCTGATCATCATCACCCCGCACTGGCAGGGGGTGGTGGATGAATTTACGGCCGCTTTTGAGGGGTATTACCTGGAGAAAACGGGTCGCCCGATCACCTTGGAGTGGCTTGACCAGGGGGGAACGGCCGACGATCTGCGCTATGTGCAGAGTGAATTTGAGCGATCGCCGAAGGGGATCGGCATCGACCTCTTTTACGGCGGCGGTATCGATGCATTTAAAGTGTTGCATGAGAGCGGCTTCTTGGTGCCGTTCAAGCTCCCTGATGCGTTGCTCGAGGAGATCCCTGCGGAGCTGTTCGGCATGCCGTTGTACGAGGCGGGCCATCACTGGTACGGGACAGCGGTCAGTGGATTTGGTGTGATGTACAACAAACCGCTTTTGGAGCGGCAGGGGTTGGCGCAGATTGGGAGTTGGTCGGACCTGGCTCGACCGGAATATTTCGGGCTGATCTCCGCGGCGGATCCGGGGCGCAGCGGCACGGCGCACACCATGTGCGAGATCATCCTGCAGAGTGAGGGTTGGGAGGAGGGCTTCAGGACGCTGGTGGGGATGTCTGCCAACACCCGCAAATTTTCCAACACGTCGAGTCAGATCCCGAAGGAGGTCTCCTCGGGGGAGGCGGTTTTTGGTTTGGCGATTGATTTCTATGCGTACACGGAGATCGACCTGGTTGGTGAGGACAAGATCGGTTACGTCATGCCGGAGGGCGCGGTCGTCTACAACCCGGACCCGATCGGGATTTTAAAGGGCGCTCCGCACCGTGAGATCGCGGAGATGTTCGTCGAGTTTGTGATGAGCGAGGCGGGTCAGCAGATTTGGATGCAGCGTGCCGCCACGCCAGGGGGGCCACTTGAGCAATCTCTGAATCGGGCATCGGTGCTGCCTGGGCTTTACGAGAAGGTGGGTGATCGGAGCGTGGTCCGGGTCAATCCGTTCGAGCTGACGAGCACTCAGAATTACGATCCTGAGAAGGGTTCGATGCGCTACACGCTGATCAATGATCTGATCAAGGCATGTATGATCGAGCCGCATGTTGAGCTGAAGCAGGCATGGCAGCGCTGGATCACGGCGGGTTCGGACCCGGAGGTGTTCAAGCGGTTCACCCAGGCGCCGGTCGATGAGGATGCGGTCGAGCGGCTTGCGGAGCGTTGGGGAGACCCGGCCTTCCGGAACGAGACCATTCTGGAATGGAAGCAGAACGCGGTCCGGCTATATCGCGCGGTCCCTTGATTAAGGGTTGAGAGCGACCCTCACGGAACGTAGTGATGCGCGAGAACAAAGCCAGAGCGCGGAGGAGTTGGGGCCTGTACGCCACGATGGCTGGGCTCTATGCCTTTCTGGCGGTATTTTTGATCTGGCCGATTTTTTATGTGTTCCATCAATCCGTCTGGATCAATGGCCGGTTTGATCTCAGTTTTTTCCGTTTGATGCTGCTGGACGAAAGCCTGCGTCAGAGTATCGGCAACAGCTTCAAGATCGCGGTTCTGGTCACTTTTTTCACGACCCTGATTTCGCTTCCGTTTGCGGTTGCCCTGGCACGCCTGCGCTTTCGCGGAAAATCGCTTCTACAGGGGCTGTTATTGGTCCCATTGATCATGCCGCCGTTTGTCGGCGCGATCGGGCTGCGCACGATCCTCAGTCGCTCGGGCTCATTGAACACGCTGATGGTTGACGTCCTGAAGATATGGAGTCAGCCGATGGACTGGTTTGAGTACGGCCTGGTGGGGGTGGTGCTGCTGGAGATATTGCATCTCTATCCGATCATGCTGCTCAATCTGACTGCAGCGATCGCCAATATTGATCCGGCGATGGAGGAGGCTGCGTCCAATCTTGGTGCAGGCAGGTGGCGCCGGTTCTGGTCGGTCACATTCCCCTTGATGCGCCCTGGGTACTTTGCCGGCTCGGTGATTGTCTTCATCTGGGCCTTCACTGACCTGGGCACGCCGCTGATGTTTGACTATCGGCGTGTGGTCCCTGTGCAGATCTTTGATCGGGTGAAGGACGTGAACACCAACCCGATGGGGTATGCGATCGTTGTGTTTGTGGTGATCCTGACGGCGGTGATCTTCGGGCTGTCCCGGTGGGTGATGGGTGGGCGGCATGAGGGGATGATGTCGCGCGGGCACACATCGAGTGCGGAGCGGGCGGCGCGCGGGTGGGAGCAGACGCTGTTGTGGGTGGGGGGCGGACTGCTGATCGCGGTGGCGTTGGTGCCGCACATGGGCGTGATCATGTCTTCGATATCGCGTCCGGGCTCCTGGTTTATGACGGTGTTGCCGCAGGAGTGGACACTGGACCACTATCGCGCGGTGTTTGACCGGCCCGACACGATGGGGAGTATTCAGAACAGTCTGCTCTATGCGAGCCTGAGCACGGTTTTAGACATTGTGATCGGGGTTTTGATTGCGTGGCTATTGGTGCGCAAGAAGGTGCCGACGGGGGCTGTGCTCGACACGCTTGCCATGATGCCGCTTGCCTTGCCGGGGGTGGTCTTGGCGTTTGGGTATGTCGCGACCTTTGCGGGGACGTTCCTGGATCCGCGGCGTGATCCGACGGCGTTGCTGGTGATTGGGTATGCGGTTCGGCGATTGCCTTACATGATTCGGTCGGCCTACGCAGGATTCCAGCAGACGAGTATCACTTTGGAGGAGGCGTCGGCGAACATGGGTGCGGGCCCGTTTCGCACGCTCTGGCGGATCACGCTGCCGCTGGTCGCTGCGAACCTCCTGGCGGGGGCGGTACTCGCCTTTTCGTTCGCGATGCTGGAGGTCAGCGACAGCTTGATACTGGCGATGCAGCCCAGGTTTTACCCGATTGCGAAGCAGATCTTCTCGCTCTATTTGCGGCTGGGTGACGGTGAGAACATCGCGAGCGCGATGGGGATGCTCGGCATGTTTCTACTGACCGTGAGTCTGCTGGTGGCAGCCAAGACCCTCGGCAAACGCATGGGCCAGCTCTTTCAATCGTGATGGAGGGAGGGTGTTCGTCCTCCGCCCTCTTCCTGCCGGTGGGGATTGGCAAGTGGGCAGCGGCAACCTGGGTTGGGTGTGTTTGCGGTCTTGGAATCTGATTGCTTTGGGCTCCCGCCTTTCATAGGTTGGGAACGATGATGGGTCCGGCGGAGAGGACGGTAGGGGCTGCTCCTGCCGGCCGACGATGAATTTGCTTTGGAGGTCCCGTTCGGGGGCCATGAACATTCTTCTTTGATGAAAAGGCGGACAACAGGGAGCTGAACCGATGAAATGGACTGATGGTCAGATTGAGCAGAGTTTTGAACTGGCGAAAGAACGGTATGCCACGGTGGGAGTGGATGTCGAAGCAGCGTTGAAGCGCTTGGCGGGGATCCCGATCAGTCTGCACTGTTGGCAAGGTGATGATGTTGGTGGATTTGAATCTGCGGGCTCCACTTTGGACGGTGGGCTGGCGGTGACGGGGAATTTCCCGGGCAAGGCACGGTCGGTATCGGAGCTGCGTCAGGATGTCGACAAGGCGCTGTCGCTGATTCCCGGCAAGCACCGGCTCAATCTGCATGCCATCTATTTGGAGAACGACGGGAAGCAAGTGGACCGGACGGCGATCGGGCCGGAGCATTTCGCCGGCTGGGCGGCCTGGGCGAAGGCGAAGGGGATCGGGGTTGACTTCAATCCCACCTGTTTCTCGCATCCCAAGGCGGCGGATGGGTTCACGCTATCGCACCAGGACGCGGGAATTCGCGATTTCTGGATTGAGCATGTGCGTGCTTCGCGCCGGATTGCGGCTTATTTCGGGAGGGAACTGGGCACGCCTGCGGTGACGAACGTCTGGATTCCGGATGGGTTCAAGGACACGCCGGTGGATCGTATGGGCTATCGTGCTCGGTTGCAGTCGGCGTTGGACACGGTATTCGAGGAGAAGCTCGACCCGCGGTTCAACCTGGACGCGGTCGAGTGCAAGCTATTCGGGATCGGGTCTGAGAGCTGTGTGATTGGTTCGCACGAGTTCTACATGGGCTATGCCTTATCGCGCGGCAAGCTGCTCTGTCTGGACGCGGGTCATTTCCATCCGACGGAGGTAATCTCCGACAAGATCTCGTCGGTACTGCTCTATCTGGATGAGATCCTGCTGCATGTGAGCCGTGGCGTCCGATGGGACAGCGATCACGTGGTGACATTGACCGACGAGCTGCGTGCGATCGCGCAGGAGATTGTCTGCAACGGATTGGAATCGCGGGTCCACATTGGATTGGACTTCTTTGACGGCAGCATCAACCGGATTGCGGCCTGGGTGATTGGGACGCGTTGCATGATCAAGGCATTGCTGCTAGCGCTGCTCCAGCCGCAGGCGACGCTTCTCGGTGCTGAGGAATCGGGGGATTACACCTCTCGTCTTGCGTGGCAGGAGGAGGCCAAGTCGATGCCGTTTGGGGCGGTGTGGGACTACTACTGTTTGAAGAGCGGCACGTTCCCTGCCGAGAGCTGGCTGGCTGAGGTGAAGCAGTACGAGGCGGAAGTCCTCTCCAAGCGTGGGTAACGCCATCTTGGTCTCGTGCTACGGCACGGGGTTAGTTAGAGGTCGTTCGAAAAGGTCAATGGCGAAGTAAGATCGGGGTCGGGGTCGCTATCGGTCTCGGTATCGAAAGAACGCGGGATGGGCTTCGGAGACAAGAAACCGGTTATGCACCCGCATTGATATGGTGCTGGAAAAACTTGGCAACGAAGTTTGACGGTCCATGAGGGCCAGGCGCCAACCAGAACAGGTATCGATCCCGATCCCGATTTCGACAATGATCTGACGAATCGGCAAGCCCCGTACCCAAACACGTACACGTACTCGTACACGTACACGTACACGTACTCGTACCCGCCGCAACATCGTGTACGTGAACGTGTACCGCTTCGCTGTGTACGTGTACGTTTCCGGGCCGAGCTTGAGCGTACCTTTTCGGACGGGCTCTAGTTAGAGGGTATCCGAAAAGGTCTATGGTGAAGCAAGATCGGGGTCGGGGTCGCTAT